>JACQQP010000082.1 GCA_016206945.1 Candidatus Omnitrophota bacterium
GACCAAGGCGCTAAGGGTGACCCCTCGGGAACAGATTAAAAAAACTCCCCGAGGGGTCATGCTATACTTGTCTTAACTCCGCAACTCATCCTAATCTAAAGGGGCCCCGGGGTATCGACCAAACAAGAAAATGAAGATAGAAGGACAGCAGTTTTTCCAAGCAAAACCAAGGCACAGCCTGGGGCGCTTTCTCGCCTACGCTCAACCTTATCGATTGATCATCGGCCTCGCAATCCTAACGGGAATCATCCGATATCTCATCCCCCTTACCCTTCCGTGGGTCCTTAAAATCATCGTGGACGATTTCCTTAAAACCACAAGCAATCGCTCTCACACAGAGCTCCATATTCTGATACTCGGGCTGATTGGCCTCTACATTATCCACGGCATCATCAGTTATCTCCGATCCTATCTGGCGGGATCGGCCGGTCACAAAATCATATTTGACTTACGGGAAAAACTTTACCTTCACGTCCAGCGCATGAGCTTAAGTTTCTTCGACCGACAGAAAATTGGATCTGTCGTCTCCCGGATGACCAGCGATATTGGGTCGGCGCAAAATTTTGTAGGCTCCGCGCTTGTCAATGCTTCAATGGATTTAGCGCTCGCAGCCACCATCATTATGCTTTTGTTTTTCACTCACTGGAAACTGGCTCTGGTTTCCTTAAGTGTCATCCCGTGCTACGCCTGGGCCAATCACTACCTGACGAAACGAATTCGGGTGAAAAGCCGCGCCATCCACGACCAATTGCAGGAGATTTCGGGCGATCTGCATGAGCAATTCGGCGCCATCTCGACCATTCAAGCTTTTACCCAGGAAGAAGCTGAGGCGCGCGAATTCAAAGAACAAAACGAGCGTTACCTCGACACCGTACTTTCGAACGTGCACCTCCAATCCATTGCCCTCGGCATAACCGGTGTACTAACTGCTCTCGGCCCGATCTTTGTGCTCTGGTTTGGTGTTGCGGAAGTCTGGAACGGCCGCCTTTCGGTTGGAACTCTCTTGGCCTTCTATGCCTATGTGGGAATGTTTTACCAGCCCATCCAGCGGCTTACAGAACTTAATCTTATTCTTGTGAATAGCCTTGCAGCGATGGACCGAATCTTCGAAGTCTTCGATACTTATCCTGAAGTTAGAGAAGTACCGAATGCAAAAAAACTTGCGCGCGTTGGAGGTTATATTGGATTCGAGAATGTCCTATTTCGCTATAACGGCCGAGAGCCAATTCTTTGGAACTTCTCACTTGATATTCCGCAAGGAAAAACGGTAGCCTTGGTGGGGCCAAGCGGAGCCGGCAAATCAACGCTCGTGAAACTCCTGGTGCGCTTCTATGACGTGACAGGAGGCCGCATTACCATTGATCAGCTGGACATCCGAGAGGCCACGCTTAAGTCTTTGCGCGAGCAAACCGCGTTTGTGGCCCAAGAACCCATTCTTCTGAGCGGTACGATTACTGAAAACCTCAGCTACGGAAAACCAAATGCGACGCAAGACGAAATCCGCCAAGCCGCTCATCACGCTTTTGCAGATACGTTCATCGAACGATTACCCGATGGCTACGATACCGAGATCGGCGAACGCGGCGTACGTCTGTCTGGAGGCGAGAAACAACGGCTTGCCATTGCGCGTGCTTTTTTGAAAGACGCTCCGATTCTCATTCTCGATGAGCCTACTTCCGCCCTGGACGCAGAATCAGAAGACTTGGTCAAAGAGGCTCTGAGACATTTGCTTCAGAATCGAACCGCTCTCATCATTGCCCATCGATTGTCTACCATCGAATACGCCAATCAAATTGTGGTGATTGACCGAGGGCGCATTATCGAGACCGGTCGCCACGAAGAACTCCTCAAACAAACGGACAGCCTTTATCGGAAATACGCTCGCCATCAACTCACCGGAGCAAACTAATGGTTCGACTCAATTGAAATTGTCCGTTGACAATTTCAATTGTCGCTCACCACAGTGCTGAGCAAACATACAAAATCAAGTGAGTCGAAGCACTAAGAACGTGTGGCGACCTTCCGAATTCGAGCAATGAAAAATCCTTCCATTTCCGAAGTGGGAACAATCCGAAGCGCTCTTTTAAGGCATGGGTGAAACTTTTTGCCTTCCCACGCGGTAAGTCCCGGCATCTGATTTGGAATCGCTAACCGAATGGACTCGAATTCAATTGACTCCTTGAAATATCTAAGCACTTCGTCTACCACTCCTTCATTTTCCTCTGGAGCAAAGGTACAGGTGGAATAAACAAGGACACCGCCCGGCTTAAGCGCTGAAAGAGCAGAGAATAAAAGCTTTTTCTGAAGCTTCGCGATTTTTTCAATTTTTTGAAGCGCCCAATAACGGTGAGACGACGGCGCGCTTGTATTAAAACGTCCCTCAGCGCTGCAAGGAGCGTCGAGCAAAATTCGGTCGAAATAAGCAGGGCATTTTCTACCGATTACTTCCCCATTACCCAATAAAGGTTTTACATTGGCTGCTTTTTGAAGTTCGAGATTAGCTCTCAACTTCTCAAAGCGAATCCGATCGTTTTCAATGGCCACAATTTCCCCTTTTCCGTCCATCAGACAAGCCATCTGCGTGGTTTTACTTCCCGGTGCTGCGGTCAGGTCTAAAACGGTCTCTTTGCGGTACCAGTTCTGGCCGGGACAGGTTTCGCTTCCACTGGTTCCAATAAAAACCTGTCCCGTAACAGAACTGGTACCGCTAAACAAAGCAAGTGGCGGAATCATGCTCGAAAGACTTTGCACGTAAATCCCGCCATCGAGGTAGACTTTTGTTTTCTCAAGTTCTCTCTGCCGTCCGCCGCACAAAATAAAAGCGTCCCGATACCATGAAACCTGTTTCAGACGAAAGTCTTCCCTCTCTAATTTTTCTCGAATGGGATCCCTAGAAGCTTTTATTATGTTGATGCGACAGGTCGTAGGTTTTCGTTCCGTAAACGTATTGGCGACTTGGTCGAATTTGTGAGGAGGAATGATTTTCCGGAGTCTTTCAAGAAAAAGCTTTGGAAGTA
>JACQQP010000083.1 GCA_016206945.1 Candidatus Omnitrophota bacterium
CTCTGGCGTTCAAGACGCCTCGTGAGTCGCGGGCGGCTTTACCTGTATCGCAAGTTCAAGCAGATGGGACTCAGTTTTGTGCCGAGCGAAGCGAACTTCGTTTTGGTCGATGTCCGTCGAGATTCGCGTAAAGTTTGTGAGGCGCTCCTGAAGCGCGGTGTGATTGTGCGCGCCATGAGCGCATATGGTCTTAACACGCATATTCGTGTTACAATCGGCACGCGTTTTGAACTCATGCGATTTGTTCATGCGCTTAAAAGCGTTCTTAGAAAGGGAGAGTAGTACATGATCCCACCACCTATTTGCAAAGAGTGCGCTGGTGCGGATCATAAAAATAGACGGCGCACTCTTTTATTTTTTAGAAAGGATCTTGCCGTTTTTAAACGGCAAGACAAATAGGTGGTGGGATGATCATTGTTTTAAAGACAACAGCAACGCCGGAGCAAATTAACCACATTTGCGAGAAAGTCAAGGAACTTGGGCTTACGCCTCAAGTCTCGCGCGGTGTTGAGCGGACGATTATCGGCGTCATTGGTGAGGAATCCAAGCTTCAAGTAAAGCCGCTTGAGGTGTTTCCAGGGGTTGAGAAAGTGATGCCAATTTTGAAACCCTATAAACTGGCCAGCCGTGAGTTTAAATCCGAGAACACAGAATTCAACATGGATCACGGTGTCAAAGTGGGCGGAAACAAAATTGTAGTGATGGCGGGTCCGTGTTCTGTGGAAGGGCTGGACATGCTCCAGCGCATTGCGAAGGAAGTGAAAAAAGCAGGCGCTGCGTTTCTCCGCGGTGGGGCATTTAAGCCGCGGACTTCTCCCTACAGCTTTCAAGGATTGGGTGAGGAAGGGCTCAAATATTTGCGCGAAGCAGCGGATGAGGCAGCTCTTTTGGTGGTGACTGAAGTGATGGATCCGCGCAATGTGGAACTCGTTTCTCAATATTCGGATATGCTTCAGATTGGCGCTCGGAACATGCAGAATTTTGATCTTTTAAGGGAAGTCGGCTCATCAAAAAAACCGGTTCTTTTGAAGCGCGGTTTGAGCTCAACCATTAACGAACTTCTTCTTTCCGCAGAATACCTCCTATCAAAAGGAAATTTTAAAGTCATGTTGTGCGAGCGCGGCATCCGCACGTTTGAAACAGCAACACGGAACACAGTCGACATCAACGCCGTACCCGTTTTAAAATCGCTGACTCATTTGCCGGTTGTGGTGGACCCTTCTCATGGAACTGGCAAATGGGAATTTGTGATACCGATAGCACGGGCTGGCGTGGCAGCGGGGGCTGATGGGATCATGGTGGAAGTTCATGACAATCCTGAAGAAGCAAAAAGCGATGGAGAACAGTCACTTTATCCGGACCGATTTGCCCAGTTGATGAAGGAAATCCGCGCTATTGCGAAAGCGGTGGGCCGCGATATCTAATGTGTTCAGTTTGACCGCTTTTATTTAGTAGAGAGTAGAGAGGCGAGAGTAGAGAGAAATGCTTGCTGAAACGGCGAGACGGCGAAACGAAGAAAGGGCGAGTGTTTGCCGATGCGCCAATTCGCTCTTTCGTACCCATTATCTCTCTACTCGCTACTGGTTCGACTCAATTGAAATTGGGAGTCCCCAATTTCAATTATCGCTCACCACAGTACCGAGCGAACAACCAAAATTAAGTGAGTCGAGGTACTACTCTCTTCTCTCTACTTCAGTTCGACACAAGCTAAAAAAACCGTCGCACTGAGTAAACAATCTGCCGTGATCCCACCACCTCCTTTAACTCGTGTTTCAGTTCATGTGAAGCGTTCTGAAACACGAGTATTTACTTCGGAAATGAAAGAGCGTTCAAGTAGTGACAGAAGCGCTCTTTTAGATGAGGTGGTGGGATGATCCCAATCACCTGCTTTTCTCGCGTTTCATTCAGGTGGTTGGACTGTGAAACGCGAGAATTTCTTTCAGAAATAAAAGAGCGCATTATCTTAAGACGAGGCGCTCTTTTAAATCAGGTGATGGGATGAAACAAACAACGTTTGTCATTATCGGACTTGGTCTCATCGGCGGTTCCCTTGCCGCCGCCATTCGAAAAAAGTTTCCTCAAGGTCGCGTCGTAGGCGTAAGCCGCAAAGGGCGAACCATTGCGTTTGCAAAAAAGAAAGGATTCATTCACGAAGGTTTTACCCGTCTCAAGCTCGCCGTAAGGGCCGCGAAGTTTGTTCTTGTTTGTTCTCCGATCGATTCAATTCCGAAATTAATTTCCGAGGTCGATCGTTTTGCTCCGCCTGGAACCGTTGTCACCGACGTTGGGAGTACGAAAAGCGAGATCGTCAACTGGGCGGATCGCAAGCGATTTCGGAATATTGAGTTCATCGGATCTCACCCGTTAGCGGGTTCTCATCTGACGGGCATCCGGCATGCGAAAGGAGATTTATTTCGTGGCGCATTTGTGTTTGTAACTCCCTCTAGAAAATCGTCTCGGCGCGCATTCGCTTCGGCTTCTTCTTTTTGGAAAAGACTCGGGGCGAACGTTCGTAGGGTTTCTCCGAAGGTTCATGATCAAATCGTTTCAGAAGTCAGTCACCTTCCTCATGCCATCGCGTCAATTTTGATGCATATCGTTTCTTCAAATTCGTTTCGTTATCGTGCCGCTGGTTTTTCAGACACAACCCGCGTTGCGCAAGGAAGTCCCGAGCTTTGGACCCCCATTATGCTCACCAATCGCGCCAATGTATTGCGTGACCTCCGTCGATTTGAGCGGGTCCTCCGCCGCTTTCGGGTTTTGCTTGGGAATCGTTCGAAAAAATCCCTTTACCGTTTTTTACGGATTGCAGCCCTCAGGCGAAGCCGAAGCGGTTCGTCTTAACTTGCAAAAATAAAGAGAAAATTAACTTTCTCTTTTTTTCTTAATTTGATAAGATACTCGCAAATTGTAGCCAGCCTTCTTAGTAAGCGGTTGAGTTGCCCCTAATGAAGTGCGGATGGTGGGAAGAGAAGGAGAGTTTATTTTCATATGTTGACAGATAAAAATGACGCGCGGCAGGCGAGCTTTGCCGAACTCTATGAGAAAACGCTCAAGCGCGTAACTGAAGGACAGATTGTGAAAGGCAAGGTGATCGCAGTCCATGGTCGTGAGGCGATCGTCGATATTGGGTATAAGTCGGAAGGAATTCTTCAGCTGGAAGAATTAAATGACCCTGCCTCGGTTAAAATCGGAGATGAAATTGAAGTTTTATTTGAATCTCTTGATGAAGAAAGTGGGATGGTCATTCTTTCGAAACGGAAGGCTGAGCGGCAGAAATGTTGGGACGATCTCGTTACCACGGCCCGGGAAGGAAGTGTTGTAGAAGGGAGAATCTTCAAGAAAGTGCGCGGTGGTTTTATGGTCGATATTGGGATGGAAGCGTTTTTGCCCGCCTCTTTGGTCGACGTGAAGCCCGTGAAAAATCTAGATCAATTTTTGAACCAAGTCTTTTCGTTTGTGATCGTGAAAATCAATCACAAGCGAAAGAATATCGTGGTTTCGAGGAAAGACTACTTGGAACGTGAAAAAGAGGCGACCAAAAGCCGTATGGTGAAGCAGCTTGCCGTGGGCCAAGTGATCAAGGGCCGAGTGAAAAACATCACCGACTTCGGAGCGTTCATTGATTTGGGTGGCATCGATGGACTTCTTCACATCACGGATTTGAGCTGGGGTCGGGTGGCTCATCCTTCTGAAATTCTCAATCTGGGCGATGATATCGAGGTGATGGTCATCGCCATAGATAAGGACAATGAAAAAGTTTCGCTGGGTCTGAAGCAAATTACGAAAAGCCCATGGGAAGGAGTGGATCAAAAGTATGCTCCAGGGGCACGCATCGTGGGACGCGTGACGAACATTGTTTCCTATGGAGCATTTGTGGAACTGGAACCTGGTATTGAAGGTTTGATCCACATCAGCGAACTTTCTTGGACGAAGCGCATTTCCCATCCTTCTGAGGTGCTGGCCGTGGGTTCTGAAGTAGAGGCCGTGATCCTTAATGTGGATCGTGAATCTCGGAAAATTTCACTTGGGCTCAAGCAGATGAGTGCAAGCCCCTGGGACAATCTTGCCGAGCGTTACCAGGCGGGCGATGTGATTGAAGGCAAAGTCCGAAACATTACCGACTATGGAATTTTTGTAGAACTCGAACCCGGCATTGACGGTTTGATTCATATTTCCGATATGTCGTGGCTCAAAAAGGTCGGCCACCCAAGCGAATTGGTGAAAAAAGGGGAAACCATACGTGCCAAAGTTTTATCTCTCGATCCACTGGGAAGAAAAGTTTCTCTTGGCCTGAAGCAATTAAACGAAGATCCCTGGGTCAGGCTGACGCAGGCGATTGCCCCTCCTGGAACTTCGGTGCGAGGCCGCATTACGAAAATCGTGAACTTTGGCATTTTCGTGGAACTCGACAATGGCCTCGAAGGTTTGGTTCATGTCTCAGAGATGCCGCACGAAAAAGCTCAAATGCTGGAATCATCGTTTCGTGTGGGAGATTCGCTCCATGTTTATGTACTTCACGTGGATAACGACAATAGAAAAATCGCCCTTTCACTTAAAGGAGCGCGGGAAAGTTATTAATCACGGCCTATTCACCATTACTTAATAGAACGCTGACCCACTGGGGTGTCGAAAGTGGGTCATTTTTTTAAGGAAGACGATTAAACCTATGAATGAAAAACGCCGCGTGGTCATTACGGGAATCGGTGTGATTGCCTCCAATGGGATCGGAAAGCAAGCCTTTTGGGAAGCCATTAAGAGCGGCAAATCTGGCGTTTCCACCATTACCTCCTTTGACCCGTCTTGTTTTGCGACGCATTTTGCAGGGGAAATCAAGAGCTTTACGCCTGAGGAGTATGTTCCTAAAAAAAACTTAAGGCGGATGGACCGCACGAGCCAGCTAGCGGTAGCCGCCGCAAAGATGGCGGTTCAAGATGCCGACTTAGACCCTCGCTCGAATGGTAGGGACCGTACGGGTGTCATGATTGGAACGGCGATGGCAGGTCATGGCTACATTATGAAGCATTACGAGGAGTTTTTGAAAACGGGACCCTCACGCGTAAGCCCTTTTATTGCGTTGGCTTCTTTTCCGGATGCTTGTGCGAGCCAAGTTTCAATCGAACTTGGTGTAACCGGCCCCAGTTTTTCAATTGCGACGGCCTGCTCTTCCGCTTCTGATGCCATTGGTTATGCTTGGGAAGCCATCCGAAGTAATACCGTTGACTTTATCATCATGGGCGGGGCTGAAGCAGGAATTTATCCAGGCGTTTTGGCTGCCTTTTGTGCTGCTCGGGCACTGTCCACGCGGAATGCAGAACCGGAGAAGGCCTGTCGTCCTTTTAATTTAGACCGCGACGGATTTGTCTTAGGTGAAGGCGCTGGCATGTTGGTGCTTGAGGAATATGAGCACGCCTGCAGGCGCGGAGCACACATTTACGCTGAAATTTTAGGACATGGAATGACGTGCGATGCTTATCATATGACGAGTCCCGATCCCGAAGGAAAGGAAGCGATCCGAGCCATGGAGATTGCGATGAGGAATGCTCAAGTCGGTCCTGACGATATCGACTATA
>JACQQP010000085.1 GCA_016206945.1 Candidatus Omnitrophota bacterium
ATCCACTCGCGAAAGCAAAGCCCCTGCAATTCTCACAAATCTCGGGTCGTCTTCCCGCTTGAGAATGGCCTTCATTTTGGACTCAGACAGATTCAGATCCCAATACCAATTCTTTCGGGTCATGTTTTGATATACCTCCGATTCAGTTTGTGGATAATTTCTTCATCCAAGTGGCTGAAAACAAACTTTGCGTCGCAGTCAGGAACCAGATCAAGAAGCTCCAGGACGGTTTTTTGCTTGGGAATTCCCAAATACCATGCCGTAAGCCGCTCATAAGCTTTCAAATCAAAATACTTTGGAAACCAGCCGCTGAGCGTCTCGGCATGTGCCGAAAGAAAGAAAACATCATAAAGATCCTTTGTTTTTTGCCGTCCACCTGCAAGCACATGTCCTGTTGCCGATTCACGAGCTTTCCAGCCGATCACCGCCAACATTTTCCGGTAATAAATATCTTCAATCGAGGCGATTCCATTCTTCTGCCTCGGTTTAAAAACCTTAACGTAATCACTCACAAAATCAACTTTCAAAATAAGGTCTTTTGTAATTTGAAATTCGTAAATGGCCATCTGCACATACTTTTTACGCTTTTCCTCTGCGACTAAATCATATTTAAAACCTGCTGTCTTTCTGATGAAAGCCGCTATCTCTCGATGCAATTTCTGTGAATAAACCTGCGTGAAAAAATCCAAGTCTTCAGAAATCCGGTGATGATAAAGCAAATTAATGGCAGTGCCTCCAACCAAATAAACCTGCGGATAGGCCACTTGTACCAAGTCTAAAATTTGCTTCTGAGCCTTTTCTAAAATATTCGAATCCATATGGTTACTAGTTATAACTAGTATAATAATATAATGTTAGATTATGTCAACGTAAAATACTAGCTGTAACTAGTGTTTTAAATGGGGTAAGCTGGTTTTAAGGTAGGACTTTTACCTTCTTCATTGCGTTTTTGATGCGGGCGAGGCCTTCTTCCATTTGTTTGAGGTCGAGGGCGTAACTTAGGCGGATACGGTCCGGCGCGCCGAACCATTCGCCAACGTAAGTGATTACCCTAAATTCATGATAAAGCGTCCTCACAAATTCGCGCGCGTTTTCGCATTTTGGGAGAACGTAGAATGCACCTTCGGGCTTCCAGAGATCAAAACCGAGATCGGTAAGCCCTTCGTAAATGAAGTCTCGCCGCTGGAGCCAAATCTTGCGCTGCTTCCGGATGTAGGCTTTCGGTGCCCTCATCGCAGAAAGGGCCATATCTTGACCTACGAGATTCGTATTCATGGAAGTATGGGTCTTCATCTCACACACATTTTCTACCACCTTCTTATCCGCGCTCCAAAGATATCCCACGCGCACGCCACACATGCAATAAGTCTTGGAAAAAGAATTAACCGTAATGACGTGGTCGCCCTCGATATGGTAATTCTCACGCTCGTAAATCAAATCCTTATAGACTTCATCGGATACCACGTAAACGCCGAGTTTCTGTGTCAATTTTTCAATTTCCTTAAGCGTCTCAATGGCTTCAATGCGACCCGTGGGATTGGACGGTGAATTAATGAGGACCGCGCGGCAGCCTTTTATCTTTTTCTTAAAATCATCGAGGTCAATTCGACCGTCGACCAAATCGGTGTAGATCGGAACCAACCCCGCGAACTCAACGACGGGAGGGTATGAATAATAATAAGGCCTTGGAAGAAGGACTTTCTCTCCTTTCCGCCAACATCTGAATATGAGATCAAGTGCTTCGGAAGCACCGTTGGTGATGACAAAATTTTCCGCTGTGGAGCCCGGATATTCGCGGGCGAGTATTTCCCTGAGCTTTACCTCACCTTGAATCAAACCATAACGCAGGTCGCGCGTGAGATCAATTCCCTCAAAGGCTTCCTTGGGCGGCGGAAGGTCGGGCTGGCCCGAGCCAAAACTGATGATGCCATTGCCCTGTCTTCCGATGAAATCCGCTGGACTTTTTAGTTTGAGAACTTCCATCATTTTGCTTTGATAAACAGTCTGAAGTTTTTAGTTTTGAGTTTAAGGTCCCCAGGAACTCGAGACTAAAAACTCTAAACTCGAAACTTTCTCATTCTTCTTCGATCTCACACAACACTTCACCAATACTGACAGTGTCGCCTTCTGGAAAATAAACCTCCCCCAAAATACCAGAACAAGGGGCAGAAATTTTAAACGTCCCCGCTTCAGAAATTACTTCTACCAGATCGGCTCCTTCTTCTACGGTGTCTCCTTCTTCAAAGTACCAATAATTAATGGTTCCCTCTTCAATTCCATCCGCAAACGGTTCTAAGATCACCTCGGTCATGGTTTAATAACCCTTTCACAATGTTGTTTGATGGATGTCCATTGGAACAAGACTGCGCTCATAGGCTTCGCCGGCATGATAAGAACTTCGCACATAAGGTCCCGCATAGACCTCGCGAAACCCCATTCTCAGCCCTTCTTCCTCAAGCAAAGCAAAAGTCTCCGGCGATACAAACGCTTCGATTTCCAACTTCCCCTCTTTTGGCTTCAAGTATTGACCTATCGTAACGATTTCACATCCAACCGATTTCAGATCCCACAGCGTCTCTTTCACTTCATCAAGCCGCTCACCCAAACCGAGCATCAAACCACTTTTCGTAACAACGGTCGGATCATACGCTTTCACATGCCTGAGCACGTTGAGCGAGCGTTCATATTTTGCCTGCGGCCTGACCTTAGGCGTGAGACTTTCGACGGTCTCAACATTGTGATTATAGACGGTCGGATAGGCATCGCAAACACGTTCAATCAGCTCAGGCCGCGCATGAAAATCGGGCGTGAGCACCTCAATCGTCGCTTCAGGAAGAAGGTCCTGAATGGCCTGGATCGTATTGTAAAATGCGCCGGCCCCTTCGTCCCACAGATCATCTCGCGCTACCGATGTCACAACGACATGGCGAAGGCCTAACTTTAACGCCGCTTGCGCCACCCGCACAGGCTCATCTTCTTCCGCTTTCTTGGGTTTTCCAACTTGGATGGCGCAAAATCCGCAGCGGCGCGTGCATGTCTCCCCCAAAATCATAAACGTGGCGGTCGCCCGAGAAAAACATTCCAGCCGATTCGGACACAGCGCAGATTCACAGACCGTGTTCAGCCGAAATTGGGCAAGCGTCTGGCGAGTTCGAAAAGTAGAACCTTCCGGAACATCGCGCCTAAGCCATTCGGGAAAACGTCTCTTCATAAGTAACCAAAGAAGCAGGGTTTGTTTACCAGAAAAGTATTTAACTGTCAAGCCGTAAAGAACTTACGTAAACTAGGTTTTATTTCAACAAGCTTCTCGGAATAGAAATATCTAAAACTTTGATTTTTCCAGAATGTTTTCGTCCGTCGGCTAGGATTAATCCTGGCTTCATGGCCGCCAAAGTTCCAGTGGCATGCGCTTTCACCGCGATGCCGAGAACCTTTCCCGAATCACTATCAATTCCGGAAGGAATATCGATGGAAAGTATTCTCCTCCCGGAACGGTTCAATTCCGAAATCACATCAAAATAAATTCCGCTGACCGGCCGACTCAAACCGATTCCGAACATAGCATCAATAATTATCTTGCTTTGCTGCACCAAACTCTGAAATCGATACGATCTTCCTTTTAGTTCCAATACCGGAATCTTCATTTTCTTCAGAATGACAAAATTGATCTGCGGGTCAGATTTTAATTTCTTTGCAGATCCAACCAAAACCACGCGAACGGAATGTCCCATATTGCTTAAATGACGCGCTGCAACAAATCCGTCACCGCCATTATTCCCCGTCCCACAGACAACTAATATTTTCTTTCCCTTCCGCAGTATCTTGTCTGCCAAGCGCGCAATTTCCCTACCGGCATTTTCCATTAAGATCAAGGTAGAAATTCCGTAGACTTTACTGGCAACCTCGTCTAATCGTTTAATCTGTTTAGAATTAAGAACCAACATGCTGATGGCTGAATGAACTTCTGATGTAATAAGCGGCAATGCCAAAAGCGACCGTCACATTGAGGGAATTCTTATGTCCGGCCATTTCAATTTCAACACTAGCGTCACAGAAAGATAAGATTTGTTCCGAAATTCCTGAAATTTCATTTCCGATAATGAGGCAAACCGGAAATTTAGGTTCGAACGTTTGATAAGGAATGCTTTCCTTCATCTGCTCGAGAAGAATGATTTGATAATTTTCCTCTCTGAGCCGGCGAATGATTGAAACAATATCCCACGAATGTTCCCACGAAACGCGCCCTTCGGCACCAAGTGCGGTTTTAGAAATTTTTAAATCTGGAGGATGACCCGTGATGCCGCAAAGATAAAGTTTGCTGATTCCAACACCGTCCGCCGTTCTGAAGATGGAGCCCACATTATACAAACTGCGGACGTTATTCAAAACAGCGACAAACGGAAGCGTTGACGGGTTTTGATTTTGCTGCCTGGTGATTAATTCTTGGTGAGATAGCTTTTGCATTTCAGTTGTCATTCCCGAATGCTTTAACGCTCGCGCCAATGCAGGCGCCAATGCGCCAGCACTAATCGTGGCAACTTTGACGTTGCCTACGAATATGTGCGCGGAGCACTTTTCGGGAGGAACTTGACGTTCCTCTCCGAA
>JACQQP010000094.1 GCA_016206945.1 Candidatus Omnitrophota bacterium
GTCACGGCCATTCAAGATGCCAATAAAGTCTTAGTCAATCCAATTCCACTGAATTCAGTCACCGCTTCTGTGATTGCTTCGATCATTGAAGCCAAGCATTTGACCTTAGCCCAGATCACTGAGGTCTTAACCGTTATCCAAGCAGCTGGGATTCCCATTAATGAACAAAACCTCCCAACGATCAATGCCATTGCCGATGCCGTTACGGTTTATCAATTAACGAATGCCCAAATCACAAGCGCCATTACCCAGATTCGAAATATTCCTACTCTCTCCATTACGGCTGCCAATATCGCAGCGGTCACGGCCATTCAAGATGCCAATAAAGTCTTAGTCAATCCAATTCCACTGAATTCAGTCACCGCTTCTGTGATTGCTTCGATCATTGAAGCCAAGCATTTGACCTTAGCCCAGATCACCCAAGTATTAAGTATCATCCAAACGGCTCAGATTCCAATCAATCAACAGAATATCGGAACGATCAATGCCATTTCAGATGCGGTTACTGTGTATCAGCTCACAGAGACTCAAGTCATTGATACCATCCAAGCTATCAATATTTGGAATAATCAGGCCGCCACGGCAGCTAATCGGATTGATGTGACGGTAGAAAACATTGCCGTTGTCAAAGTTTTAATACTTGCCGGAATTTCAGTGACAAAAGATACCGTAACTCAGTGGTCTAACATCCTTGATCAAGCCATGGCCATTGCTTCGGTCTCTAACGTATCTCCATCGTTCATTCTAAGCGCTCTTCAAGCTGTCATGCGAACAGGCACAACTGTATCTAGCGCTCAAATTGTGGTGCAGACAGCTCGGGCGATACAAACCGGAAGTTTGAGTTTGGAAGAAGCAGTGGTCGCATTGAATATTATTGCAGCGGTGAATACAGGATTGCCAGAACCTGTTGTGGTGACAAGCGAAATTCTTTCTGAGATCGCGCGTGCCCTAAGTGTGAACGGTTTACCTTTCGATAAAGTAGTGAACGCCGTCAGAGCGCTGGAAATTTCCGGATTGCCGATTACAGCGGCCAATATCGCCGTGGTTGCAGCGCTCGAGGAAAGCGGAGTCGTTGGTAATCTGGCCGTGCCGCTTTATGTTCGGATCGATGGCAGCATGTTGGCGTTTGGCACGGCGGAGATTGCGGCCGGAACGAGCGTCCAAGTAATCCAGCCTGTTGGCAGCGACACGAGATGGCGAGTCAAGATCGCTTTTTCAAACACCGTGATCAGCTACGATCCGAACACAGGGAAAACTTATGTGATCCTCGGCAATTTGTCAGAAATGGAAGTTGTGCCCGGCATGCGCATTAATTCTCTAGGCGAGATTGAAATCAGGAGGATTGTCGGTGAAGGAGACACTGCTTTTGTCGTGACCGCCGTTCTTCACCATGACGGCGCTCTTAGTTTCCAAAAGGGATCCAATATGTATGGTAACGTTCGAATTAATTTTGTTGGCGTAACAGACCTGCTCAATGCCCGTGTTTTTGGACTGAATGCAAATGGTGACATCGTTGTTACATTTGCTGATGGCCGGGTCCTTGCCATCACAGTAGAAGGAAAAATCACGCTCAATGGGGTTGAGCTTGACGCGACTGGAATTCATTTGCCCGTTCAATTGGAAATCAATAAAGCCGATGGCACCGTTACCTTAACGCCTCTCATCAACGGGCAGTTGAGCAGCAATAAAATTATTGTGCGTTCAGATGGATCGATCAGTTCCAATCGAACGAGTGTCATACAAATTGTGAAGAACCCAGGAGATGGAACGTTCAGCGTTCTATCGGGAGGCAGAGACCTCTTTACGGCCGATCGTGTTGTCA
Source organism: Candidatus Omnitrophota bacterium (assembly GCA_016206945.1). GTDB lineage: Bacteria > Omnitrophota > Omnitrophia > Omnitrophales > Danuiimicrobiaceae > 01-FULL-45-10b. The sequence goes on from JACQQP010000094.1 coordinate 1,823, forward strand.
TTCATCTGGACGGCTCGATTGTTCTTACGAAGAACAACGGCCTCGGCAGTGCCGAAATAGATGTTAACGGTGTGGCTAGAATTACGATTGCGTCTGATGTAAAGCACATTCCAAATTCGTCCGGCGGCGCAACGGAAGTGATATTGGGTGTTCGAAAAATTACGATTCATCCAAGCGGCCAAACGACGGATGAACTGGCGGATACGAATATTATTCGTAATCCGGACGGGAGTTATACTGCCGTCGCAAAGAATGCACAGGGCCAAGTAATTGGTGTCACTGGTTACGTCGATGCGCAAGGTAATATATACGCAGGATTTGCTCAAACGGCGGAGGCGCTCAAGCAAAATCCCGAATTTAAATTTGTCAATGACGGCGTTGGAATACGCCGCGTTCACCGTGAGGGAACGATTGAGCTTCTCAATAGAGCCGAAGATGGCCAATCGATTCTTACGTACCAAGCGCCCATCGAAATTGGCAAACAGGGAGTTTTATCGATCCATGGGGTTTCGGTGAATGTCAGCCGCCAGCCTGGAGAACCCGTAGAAATTCGACTGGCAAGTGCAACCAGAGTTCAGATGGTGCGGCGTGTCGATGGAGCAGTCATTGATCAGATGTTTGTGGATCACGTTGAAAATGGAATTAGAATCGGCGGCATTTTCTTCCAATCCGGAAGTCATATTACCCTTGATCTGTTGAAACATCGTATTATCGTAACGAATACGACGGCTTCTAAAACGGTTAGAACAGAAGTGAGTTTGACAACTGGAGTGATCCAGATCACAACATTCGATGCGGATGAGAACGAAATTGATGTAGCGGTTCAAATTAGTGATTTCAGGTTGTTTGGGACGGATGCCGTTCAGTTCCGTTCCGATGGAACCATTGTCATTCAACGCGGCGGCAGAGTTTTGACGGTCAGGACTGAAATTCTCCCGAACAGTTTCGTTAGAACGGTTTACAAAGCAGGCGCCACCGAAGTTACGCTTCCAGATGGCCAACAGCTCCGAATCAGTCCTGTTGATGCTCAGATTCAGCTGAAGCGCGCGGATGGAACAGTCATTGATACGATGATCATTCAGGATTCTGGTGAGATTAAATTCCAAGGACTTAAAATTTTTGAGATCGAAGCGGGTTCGAAAGTGGAAATCGATCACGATAATATGATCATTGTGACCGGCATTTTGGGAGCCAAAACAAAATTTTCACTTGATTCAAGTGCTGCAAATAATACACGCGTTTCAATCAATAATACGGTTATGAATCTGGCGCATGAAGACGGCCATAACATCGTAGGAGTGGTCATTGAAAAGACAGGTATTATCAAAGTGACGTATGAAAATGGTGAAGTAATTAGACGCAGCATTTTCACTTCGGAACAAATCGTAACGGCCTATTTGGATTTGATTCAAGAGACACAAACAGCTCAGGATGCGAATGCAGAACTGCGCAGATTATTTGATTACTTAGAGGATCTGAAGAGTAAAAATGTTCCTGAGTTTAATCAGATTGTCAACGATTCTCAACATCCTATTAGTGAAATGATCAGGACCCTTATTGCTGAAAAATTCCAGCTTGTCGGTGAAACGACAACGCAAGAAACAATCCGTAACTCTTATTTAGAGTTAAAAGATTTGATTCCAGCGTTTCAAGTTCTCGGTGTATTAGACGAAGTCACTGTGAGTACCCGATTGAGCGAGCTTGAAAGAGCATTCTCTCTTGCCATTTTAACCATCACATCTGGTCTGCCGAGCGCCAACAATATTCAGGGTCTCATTACTACGGGAATTGCGGGACCCAAACTAAAGAGAGATTCAGCCGGCGCCTTATTGCAGCAGGCTTGGCTCCTTAACAGCGCACCAACCAAATCCGAACTTGAAATACTGACTCGGAATGGAGAGGCAGAATTTATCATTTTTTACAATATGGAGCTCGGTAAATACGTGCTCTACACAAGCGGCCAAAAAGAATCCGTCCTGGGGTCCGAAGGATTACGAGAGTATTTTAGAAACCCGAACATCCAAGTTTTCTTCCATTCGCAGCCGACCTCAAAGCTACCTTCCTCAAAGCTACCTTCAGAAATTGATTTCATTGAATTTTTGGAAAGCAGCGGACGAGAAAATGGCCGCCAAATGGAGTTTATCGGTGTCATGAATGGTAACGAGTTCCAACTTTTGGTTCTTAGAAGAGACGCTGATGGTTTGTTGGCTGGCGAACGATCGGTAACCTATGATGGAACCACCTATCACTATGACGTATTAAGTGCGGAGATGGTTCCCGACCTTTTGTTTGCTTTGCTGGCTGAGGCAATCGGATCGCAGCCTGTCATGCGGGCATTTCAAGAATTGCTTGCGATTCTAATTGATTTGAGTAATCAAGCATCCATTCGAGAAGCACCTGGCGGTGCGGTTGCGACGAGTCAGATTGACTTAAGTCAAGTCGTGGAACATTTGGCGCTTTTTTCAAGGTATGCGGTCGAATGGAGCCGTGAAAAAGGTTATCAGAACCTAAAGGGCTTGCTCCTCTTTACCATTGGGAAGATTCGCACCGAACTGGAAGAATCCGGATTGGAGTCTGAAAACAAACTTTTTGCGAAATTATATTCATTTGAGCAGTTGTTCGGTCGTATTTCAACAGCGCCGGACGTTAAACCAGATGCAAAACGAGATGAATTTCAAAAAGCGCTGGTCGAACTGTTTATTCAATCATTACAGCTTTATCAAGAGCTGGTTGGCGAAAGTGTGCCTCAAGTTTCTGAAAGAGGGGAAGGCGGCGTCGCCATTGCTACGCGACCGCGGCCTCCTCCGTTAAAAGTAAGCGAACGGTATCTTCAGCTCCTTGCCGCATTGCATCTCGATCTTGCTGTTATTGCTGATTACGAACACTTCAGCCAGCTTTCCTCTCCATTTGCCGCTCAAGTCCTGATTAATTTCCTTCTTGGTATTCCGACCATCACTTTCGAGGAATACGAACAGATAAAGGAGGACAAGCATGTGCGCGTCCTCGCGCAGGACGGATCAGTGAGCATTGATGTAAAGACCGGAATTCCACAGCATATTGATCAAATTGTTGCATTGATTGAAAAAGCGGCTCAGCGGGAGATCGGTGACTCAGGTCAAAAAATTGCAGCGGCAATCCCAATCGTTTTCACCAATCATGGCCGCAAAGCCGAATTTAAAGGAAATGCTCTTGTTATTGATGCAAGCGAGTTAGATGATTCCAATGATTCCATAGTCCTTAAAATCAAAATCACAATGGCCATTCAGGCGATGGCCAAAGCCAAGCAAGATGCCAAAGCCAAACAAGCTGCGAAACCTTCGAGACCGGCCGCTGTCACAAGAGATTCCGCCGCGCCGTCCGTTGTTCCTATCGCTCCCGCTGCTCCGAAAGTCGAAGCGCCTATTAGCGAAGTTCCAAAAGCAACCGAATCCGCAAAACCCGCCGCGCCCGCTGCTCCAGCACCTGTCACAACCGTGAAAACTTATAGAGAAAATTTAATAGAGGCATTGGCTGAAAGCGGTGATGCTGAAATTATTCCTCTCCTCGAAACCGGAAAATTAAAACGTGACGATTTTTGGCATTTATTTAAAGCAATGTACGAAAAATTGAGACACGGAAAGTATGCCCCGGCCTCCCATGAAGACAAAAACATAGCTGAGAAAACCGGAAAAAGTACGGAGACAACAGAAGTGCTGGAAGTTGACGTTAACAACCCTTGGCATACGCGAGTCACAAAAGGACTTAAACTTGAAGAACCTGGCGATCGAATATCTCTTAGCGTATTTGCTCATCCAGAATTAATTGAAGCTTTGGATGAATTTTTTGCTAAAAACGGTCTTCGCGGCTATTACAAAACCTCCGTAGATTATGAAAGTTGGTCAAGAAGACACGACCCGATCACGATTTATTTTTATGATGGTTTGACACCTGAAATTGAAGCTGCCATTGTGCGCATTGCCAGCGCTCATATCCGATCTTCCGAAGAAGGAGCGTTGCATGGTAGAAAAATAGCCGATGGAATTTACGCGCAGCGAACACCGAAACTTGCAGGTATTGAAGCTTTAATTAACGAAGCCTATGGAATTGGCGGTGAAGAATTAAAACGAGGTGTTATCAAGTATTTCGGTTATTTCAACTACAAGGGCAAAATCACATTTCATGCAAGTGCGGGCGAGGTCGTGGTCGTTGAGCAATTTCTCGCAAATTATGATCAGGTATTAAACGTTAAAAAAGCAACAGATCCGACAGCTGCTCCGGTTGCTTCGAATGCCGCCACTGCCACGGCGCTTCTTACGCAAGAACAGGATCAAGCGCAGAAAAAAGCGGAAGCATTGAGCGAAAGACGAGCACCTGAAAATCTTTTAAATCTGGAATCGCTCGCTGGAAAAGTTCGAACACACGGAGAAATGGCATCTCAAATCTCTAACAAAGCCACGCAGCCGCAAGCGAAACCTGCCGCGCCAGTCGCACAAGCCGCTCCGGAGAGAGATGTGTTAGAAAGAGAAATGCCATGGCACGAACTTGTCAGAGATGCAAAGCAAAGAGTACCGGAGGAAGTAAATGATTATTGGAGAAATAATGCTGATGCGCGCAAATTCTTCCGGGACTTCTTGAGTAAGATGCTGGACGGAGTATCGAAAGGACTCACAGTTACATTTGGCGAATTCAAAGCGATGCTGTTAGAAGCTCATCGACAAGCTGCCGTTGGCGCTGATCTGAATACACCGAGGCCTTATTATCAGAAAGATGGTCTTTACGTTAGTCCAGGAGTTTTGAGAGAAGGAAGCGGTTGGCGCAATAATTACAGGGATGAGGCTCGTAGCGTTGCGGAACTGGCTCACAAAGTCAATGATGAATACTTCGATTATTTGAAGAATCCAAACGGTGTGCATGTCGTGCAGCTCGATCGGGTATCAGAGGAAGCTAAGCCTCGCAATCTTGGAACAATGCATTTATATCCAGATGCGGTGCATGTTGATGCGTACTTCGAGGCGATGAGGCAGATTTTAAGCGAATTTGCTGAAATGAAGAAAAATGGCGCAAGTCAAAGTGAATTAGTAGCGAAAATAGCAGAATTTTATCAATATGCAGCTAATGCAAGACCGTTTACTCAAATAAATAATTCGCTGTTTATGAACATGGCCAATGCCATGCTGAGAGAAGCTGGTTTAGCCGGTATAACGCACGGGATCTTGGATCATGCGGCAATGCGGTTGCAGCCTGCAATCTTTGCCAAACTTTTCTTGGAAGCGGTAAAGGAGGCCAATCCGGCCGTTAGCAGTTTGAGTTCTGTCGAAGCTAGAGATAAAGAAGTTGGTGTGTCTGTAGTTGAATCTATGGAATATGTTGCGTCAGTTTTAGCTGCCACTGGTACAACAGATCGTTCAACGAGGACAGTAGCGAGAGAGGCAGAGAAAGTTGGTAAATCAGCTATTCAACGAGCTGACAGTTTCGAAAAACTTTTTGTGGTATTGGAACAATTGGGGTCATTAGTAGGGAGAAATGGTGCGGTGTATTCAGCAACTGATTTAAAACTAAGGATTGAAGTAGTGCTAAGAGGAGAGGCCGATATTACGTCTATTACATCAACGTCTGGGTTAAGAAATAAAGTAGAAGAGTTGATTAAAGTTAAAGCTGGAAAATCAATGAAACCCGCCGCATCGGCGAAACAAATCAAAGTTAAAGTGGAGGGCGAAGGATTGCGCCGCGCCGGGGCAATGCGTACTCTCACAGGAGGAACGGCAACCTTTGAAACAGAGGCCGCCAACGTAGGAGATTTACTTGCGAGTTTGCCTGAAGCGTTGCGCGATCGGGTTTTTGTATTCGTCAACGGCAAAGAAGTTACAAACGATCGTAACCTGACATTTCAAGAAGGGGACAACATCCAACTGCTAAACAAGATCGAAGGCGGGAAAGACACGCCATCGGCTGCCACTCCGATTGCAGAATCGCCAGCTTTGGAACGAGAGCTTGAAGTGGCGAGGTTGGATTTAGAAAGAAAAAGAAGCACGCTTGAAGGATGGATTGCAGAGCTTCATGAAGCGGAAAGCTCGGCAGCCGGAACTGCGAGTTATGGCGATACATCCGGGCATCTCGTTACGTTGAGCGTAAAAGATTTGCGTCAGCGTGTACAAAGTTCGCTCAAAACTTATGAGGCAAGTCTTGCTGCCTATAACCAGCTTGCGGCCAATAAAATTCAGGCGCTCGATAGACGCTTAAGACTTGTGGAAACGGCGTTGTCAGAACACGCTGGTCAGCTTGAGCCCCAAGTCCGCCAGGATCTTGAATTGGAACGCGACAGCCTCATTCAAGTGAAGAAACTTTTGAGTCCGCCAGCCCTCCAGAAAGTTGAAGAAGAAGGCCAAGACGCTGTCCGCAAGACACTCGAAGATTTACGTTCCAGGGTTAAAGAAACTGCAGCTTCACGTGTGGCGGAAATGATCGCTTCTCTCAAAGAAGATTATCCGGATGCGGAAGTAACGCCTTATGAAAATGGCAAGATCTTTATTGTCCGGCATATGGAAGGAACGGGCAGTAAGCGTTCCGAAGTGGTTCGAATTTATGATGCCGAGCGCAGTGAGATTGCTCTTTACTCAGGAAGCCGCGATTCCAAAAACGGGAACCTGACTCTTTCGTTCAGCAGAAACGAAGCGCTGCGTCAACAGGTTGTCTTCGATCAAAACGGCGCGATCCTCCGCCATTCAGCAGATAGAGCCAATGCGCTTAAACCCGGCAAAGATTACTTTTTTGAAGACGGCCAGCTTGTGATTATTCAGTATGACGAACCGTCCGGAGTTGCTTATAAACTGAAGATGGACCCGACGGGCAAAATCAAGGAAGTAAGGCCAGTTACGCCGCCCTACAGCGACGAGACCAGAAACCTTGAGAAGAAAATTGCAGACCTTTTTGACCGATCGTCCAATCCGGAGGAATGGGACCTTGCCCAAAAGAATCTACTGGATCGTCTTCAAATAATTTCTAAAGATCTTCACGGCCGGCTCGAAAAAAATGGATCTGCGCTTAGAAGTCAGCGAACCAATGTTAAATTACAAATCGAGCGCGAAGAAATCACGATTCAATACATACTGCTCCAGGAGCGGATTGCTGGAGTACAGCGCGCGGCTACGGCGAGGGACGTTCCTGTTTTAAAAGGCCGTGTTCAGCAGTTTGATGGTCAATTCAAAAATGTTGAAGCGGATAAAGAAATTGCTATTTTCAGAACGGAAACAGTTGAAAAAGATGCCCGAAGTGTTTCGCTTGCTTATGACTATTTTAAACAACTGGAAGGCGCAACTCGGAAGAGAATTCGCAATGAAGGTGCAAAATTAAAACAGGCGGTGCTGCGCAGCGCTTATGAAGCTAAAGTTCGTCTGCTTCTCAAAGCTTTGAACGAACTGGAGCTCAACGATGAGCAAAGAGAAGCTATTGGTAAAGTTATCCGTCAAATTTCAGACGCTGATAAATCAAGCGCTTCTCTAGAAGACAAGTCGGTACGCGCGGTTCGTAAACTCGTAGACGATGCAAAGCGGGTACTTGCCGACGATGCAAATTCAGTTAATGCGACTCCTGAGGAGATAGGCTTTGAGACGCTGCTGAAAGAAATTGATGAACTATTCGATAAACATAAAAACTTACAAGATTTGCTCGTTGCCAACCTCAAAGGATTGAGCCAGTTCTATAATGATGAACTTAAGAAACCCCACTTTCTGTTGGTTGACAATCTCGAGCGTCTCGGTGAATTCTATAAGGAGGAACTTAAGAAACCCCACTTAAAGTCTGAAATTCTCTTCAAATTCTTAGTTGCTCTCACGCTTTCACAGAGACATTTCGAAGGCAAAAATAAACGTCTTACCTACCGAGGTGTCCAACTTTTAGCCGGCGCGGCTCTGGCACAAGGAAAGATTGTGGGTGTTCCGACGGCTGAAGGTAAGACGGTAGTCTTCGCGATCCGCAACGTCATTAAAGCGTTCAGCGGTTATACGGTGAACCATTTGGTTACGATGGAAGAATTCGTGCAATCCGATCTTTATGAAGATCAGTTGCCCATTTATGCCTCTTTTGGAATTACCGCGCGCGGTATCGACAAGAAAAAAATGGATCACGAGGCCATTCGTGAAGCCTATACAAAGAAAGACGGTGAACCCCTGATTATTTATGTCAGCGTTTCCGACCTTCAGTTTATCTTCTTGGACGATCAACGAAGCACCTCTCCCGTCCTAAGTGGAAAATACATTTTCACGATCGATGAAATCGATAACGTTATGATGATCCTCATGCGCTTCATTACTGCGCAGGCGGGCGCGCGCCTTGCTGACAAGCATATTGAAATGTTCCAAGGGCTTGCTCACATGGCTCAAGACATGATTGATAAGAATCAGGGTCAGGCTTTTGAGCGAATTAGCACGAGAGGGTACAGCCGGCTTTGGAACCGCTCCCGGCAATTATTCGGCGGTGTGAAACCTGGCGCCTATTTCTTGATGCGTGAGTCTTACGAAACAACAGAAGCTCGTACCTCTATAGAGACAACGGATGCATTTCACAAAATTGTGGATCACCTTTTTGAAGTTTTCATGAAACAATTTGGCGGTGACATGCAAGGATTCATGGAAGCAATTGGATATGATGAGTCCGGGAAACTTACAACGAAAGAAATGGCAGCCCAAAGTGTTGAGCCAAAAGCAATGTTTGAACATCTTCTTTATAGGACTCTTGTGATGTTGATTGGAAGGCAATACGACCGCGATTTCCGGCTCGTTGTTTCTAAAGATGCTCAAGGCAAAGAAGTCTCTGAAGATGGAAGAGCCGTGCATGACCTATTTGTGGTCGGCAAGGACGGCAAGACCACTTCTCAGCGTGAAAGTGATTTCGGCGCCACCATTCTGGAAGCCCTTTATCAGTCCTTTGTGGTGTCCCGCGGCGGGAAATTAAATATCAGCGGCGACACTAAAATCAGCGCCGAAGTGGACAGTTTAAGTCTCTATGAACAAAAAACCCATGCATGGACCGAAGAAGACGGATCGAAATTTATGGATTTGGCCGGTTCGAGCGGTACCGTAGTTGCTGAAAACCACTCTCATAAAAAGGATCACGCGTTTCGAAATCTTTTGGTTCTTCTCAAATTGATGGGCAAGAGGGAAAATCCGATCGCATTTCCGACGCACGTTGAGCGCGCACGCGAGGTAATGAGCGGATATTTCAAGCGAACATCGAAAGGCACCTTTGAAGACGTTTATACGGATACTCGTAAGTATCAGAATGAATCTTATCGTACGATCGTTCGGCATTTCTTTAAAGATGGTGCGGTTGCCAAATGGTTCTATGATCAGTATGTGAAAAAATACATCAATGAAGTATTGAATAAAACTCAGATTTATTTAACTAACAATCTAGGCATGAGTAAGAAAGCAGCAGCCGAAGCTCTCAACCAACTTAAGCCCTTGCTAAAGGATCTGAACCAGAACTGGAACAATGAAAACGAAAAACCAAGGGCAATTCAAGCGATACGGGATTTCTTCAAGAAGTTAAGAGAGAATTCCTTTGAGAAGATTGGAACCACCGTTTCTGCGTTGGTAGGGTTGCATGAACTTGAAGAAATGGCAATTGCGGCTGGTTATATATTTCTTTTGAACGGCAGCCAAGGTGATTTCGGGTTGAAAGAAGCACGCGATGGGGGGTACGAGAAGAAAAGAGACCCTGAGGGCGAATTAATAGAAGAACCACGTGATAGTGGATATCTAAGAGGAGTCGTGTTTGCAACCAATGCGTTTGGCCGCGGAATCGACTATGCCGCACCGAACTTCGAAAAAGCCTTAAAAAGATTAGAAAGACTTGGGGTCAGTCAAGATCAACTACGTGAGTTTGAAAACTTGCGCCGCGAATTTATGAGCGAAGCGCTCAGAGACTTGAATAATCCTCAAGTGCGTGAAGCGCGGGAAGTTGTTTCACAGCGGCTTCGGCGCCTCATGGATGAGGTGAGAACAGAAATGTTAGCGAATGCCTCACATCCATCGAAATATCCATCGAATTTGAAACTGGCTGAACTCGAACATAACCTCAACGAAGCCTTTAACCACATCGGAGTTGCCATTGATTACGGTGAAGTGTCCTACAGTGTGGGAGCTGCGCGCGACCTTTATGATTTGGAACAGCAACATTCCCGATCGGGCCGAAATCAAGTGCCCGCGCATGTGCGTGAAATCTTTATCTACGAGACCGATTTTAAGCCCATTATCAATCTTGCTTTCAATAATTTGCCGAATGCTAAAAAATCCAGCAATGAGTCAACCTTTAAGGACCTTTTTAAAGCTTATGAATCGTCATCAGGCATGGCGCAAGAAAAAATCGGGCAACAATTGCTTAACCTTTTGGATGAAGCCCGAATGGATATTACGGATGCGCAAGTGAGAAGAATTGTGATCGAGCATGAAGCTGCAAGAAAGGAATTCTATCAAAATCAGGAACGATTGCAGCATGCGAACCAAATCAAGGGACCAAATGGAGACGGTCGAGCTGAGGTGCACGCTCAACTGGCGGCCGAAGGGCAGGAACAATTTGAGAAACATGATGCTGGAAAAATTCGAGAGCCGATTTTAGAAAATTCGAAATCAGTTTCTATAAGAGGCGTTTCGTATGGAGTATCGCGTGACAAAGTAACAGGTGAAGTGGTTGGATTGCTGCGCGGCAGCGATGAGTATAGGTTTAATAAAGTAAAAGGTTATTCGGCTAAAATTTCTCGAACACCTATCAAAGCGACTTTTGAAGTGGGTAGTAACAAATATGAAGTAGAAATATCACAAGACGGTAAAGAGGCAGTTGTTATCGGCGCCTATGAGAGTAAAAACGTAGATGAAGCTATCGGTAAAACGGATAAAACGGGCAAAGCCGAAGCCAAAGGGAAGTTTGCGCAATTTATTGCTTGGGTTCAGAGTTTGTTCCTAAGAGGGGTCGGACGAGGTGTGCAGGGAAATGAAGCGGTCTTAAGAAAGAATCTGGCCCGCGTTTTCGAAGGTCTAGGTTTCCATAAAGAAGCAAAACAGATTGAAGGTTTCAAAGGAAGCGTATCGGAACTCAAAGCCTTGTTCCATGAGTTGCTCAAAAGGGTTGAAGAGCAGAAAGTAACTTACGCTCAAGCGGCTGCCAATGAAATTTTGGATCAAATTTTTGAGCATTACCGGCAGCTCAAGAAACATAATCCGGTTAAAGCACTGCGAATCTTAAATCACATGCTAGAAGCTTTAAGCTGGCATTACGTAGAAGTGACGGCGGAGAATGTAAATGATGTTGAAAACAAATTGAAGAAAGTCGGAGTCCGTTTGATCTCACCGGATCTACTTGAGATAGCTTTATCAGAGTTGAATTCGGTAAAGCTCAAAGAACAGAATGAGATCCGCAGTAAAAGAAATTGGCTCGGCAGGCCTCTTTATCAAGAGGAAGGCGTTGATCGAAATGCTATGAGAAGAGCTGCAAAGAAGGCGGGGCGTCTCGGAGAGCGGCTTTTCTTTGAACATGAGAAGAATAAGGGAACCTTCATGGCTGATTTGGCGAGAGCGGCGGTGAATGGAACGATGGATCAGCTCAGGAAAATCGAATCAGATGAAAGCGAGTTGCGCGCCCGGCTCGAACGGTTAGGTCTTGAAGAGGTGAAAAAGCCGAGCGTTAAAGATGAAGGAAGCGTCAAAGACGAGGTCAAGGCTTCTTACATGAATACATTCCCAAGCGCTGAACTGGACGCTGCTGGTGCAAGAGCTCAAGCGGAAATAGCGAAGGAGACTCGTTCGCTTAAGCGATTTGCCTCCCGAATTTTCGGTTGGACCGTAGGTCTTATGATACCGAGCGCTTTGATCGCAGGCCTTGCAGGATTAGCGTGGTTTGCATCCGTTTCGATTCCGGCGCTTGCAGTTGCTTCGATCGTTGGTGTGGTTACTGCCACAATCGCCTCGTATTATTTACGTCAGCGTGTAACTACAGAACAAGCAGTTGAGAATGGAGTTCGCCAGCAATCTGAACGGAACGAAAATGTGAAAATTTCATTGCCGAAGCCGTCTCAATTTGGAGTTAAGGAAGTGGTGCAGTATGAAAATCGAGGTCAAGAGCGCAGGCTTCCTCGCCTCCGGCCTTCGCATGTGCGGGAAGCTGTGGAAGCTTTAGAAGCTGCGAGCAGAACTACTCCAGAAGCTGATGCCGCCAGAAGAACAGAAGAAGCCGGTGTTGAATCCGTACCCGATCAAGTTTCACTTGAGAGCAGAGGAATGAATCAACACGTGACTGCGACGACAACCAATGCCTCTTCCAATGCCGCCTCTCGCGCTGTCCAAAATGCCTTAACGGCCAGCGATGAATTTACGGTTGATTGTGGTGAAGATCCATCGAAATGTCAGGCGTTAAGGACGACTCTTATTGTAAAGCAAAGAAAGCGAGCGGACATCGTCATTGAAAATCTTAACGAAGAAGATAGGAAGGCGCTCGTTCAAAATCCAGAAGACTTATTGAGTCGTATTGATGTGCGGGCCGTTGGATATTTTACAGCCGGCGGCTTTAGTTTCTTCGGAGCTTTTGAGCGAACCGAGAGCGGTCAAGCTGGCGGATATGTGATCCGTCGAGTCGAGAGTAATTATGAAAGTGCCGTGGCAAGTGACTTGGAACTCGAACTTCTCGATCATGGATGGACTCGCGATAAGATTAACCAAGATCACCACTGGCCTGCCAGAATCATTCAAGACCGGCGCGAATGGGAATGGCGGGCGACAAAGGATGGCGGCCGGGCTCGGGTTCATCGTCAGGCAATAGTAGATCCGAACGCTATTTTACGTGACGGTGCAGTTGTTGGTTCCCATGCCCGTGTGGAAGCTGGCGCGGTTATTGGTAAAAGTACCGTTGTGGGTCGGCAAGCGGTTGTAAGATCGCAATCCGTGCTTGGCGAAGGCGCTGTCATCGGAAGCGGAGTGATTGTCGATCGTAATGTACAGATAGGCAAGAACGTGTACATTAAAAATCGCGAAACCGAAAAACGTCAAAAAGATTCCAAGTGGAATGAGAGACGCTCCGTCATTCTCGCTGAATCGATCGTTGGAGAAGGCGCCCAAATTCATGGTTCTGTAATTCAGGGTAAAGTAGAAGCAAAAGCTTATATCGAAAATTCTCACCTAAGCGGCGTTGAAGTTTTAGAAAATACGGTAGTTTCCGGAATCAATTCTGATATGGAAGGAATTAAACCCATATTAAATGGCAGCCGCCGTATGTCTCGAGGAAGAAGGATCATTTTTCAGGATGGAACGCGCAAGGTTTACGATGTCATGACTCAAGCTGAATACGATCGGCTTGGTCGTAGTATCATTCCAGACAGCATACAAATTCCTTCCTCAACCATTGGGCGTCTCTGGCTTTTGGTCCGACTTATCGCACGCCATTGGTTCGACAAAATTCGTGATTATTTATTTGTTACCGAATGGCGTGCCTGGAAAGCGCAGCGGGCAATCGATTCAAAGTTGAAAGAGGAAGAGCTTTTCCAGACGAACCGTTATTTCCATAAAGGCGGCAAAGTAAAATCAGAGGAAGAAATTAGAAATGACGCGATCGATTTGGTGCGCCAGATGCGCCGCGCGGAACATAAAGCTTGGTTCTGGAAGGGCGCGAAATTCGGTATTGGTATTTCAGCGGTTATCTTTGGCTTGATTTATGCGTTGCTTCATGTCCCGTTTGTTGCTCTTGGCGCAACACCGGTTGTTATTATTGCTGTCGTAGCTTTTGGTTCTATTGTTAAAGCAAAGCTTTCTACTTATTGGGAAAAGGCAACATTTTTTATGAAGTGGTCGCTTTCAAAAACCTCTGGCTGGTTTGACCGTGTAGAAAGTGAGCGATTTAAGTTTTCCGTCAAGTGGGGAGGATTGCTTGCCATAGGCGGTGTCGTATCATTTTTTGGAATGCCTTATTTATTAGGGGGCCTCGGAGTTGCTTCGCTTGTGCCCACCACCATGGGAGTACTTGGAACAGCTTCAAAATACGCGTTAGGATTAATTCCTCTTTCCATCATGCTTTATCACAATTATGAGGAATGGAAATTGATGAAAGGTGGTAAGGCACATGTGCCTGGTCCTGGATTATGGTACCGCTTGAATTATTGGCTGCGATTTAGTGTCTCGGCGAAGGCCCGCTGGTTAAGATCTCAAATGAGTAAGCTCGAGGAAGATGAAGTAACTAATTTCTGGTTTGAAAAACGCGTCGAACTTGCTTCTGGCAGCCAACTGGATCGTAAAAAAGTGAGCAAAGCATACCAACTGATGAAAAAGGTCAGGGGTCTGGCTCGATTCCGTAAAAACATGCGTTTGCAGAAAGCAGTACAAGAACGTCAGAAAAAATATTTGGATGTGATCTCGAATAAATATGGAACCACGGCGCTTAATCTTTATGGGCAGTATCATCATTTTAGAAAGCGAATTGATTCATTACAGAAGAAGTTAAAAGGACAATCAGATCCCAAAATCGAAAGGAAGATCGTGACACTTCAAAAAAAGTTTCAGAAGTGGCAAAGCGAAAAAGTTCCATGTGGTCAAGAGTGTCTCGGTTATTTCGAAAAAACTTATGCGTTTGAAAAAGAAGTGAAGAAACTTCAGGGCGAGTTCCTTGAGGAAGAAAAGAAGAAAAACCCAGACATTGATTTTGAAATAGATCTTATGGATCTTTATAAGTCGCGACTTGCCTCCAAAACTGGTAAGACCGCAGACAGTTTAGGTCTTAGTAAAAAAGAAACCGCAGAAAAGCTTTTTTCCATGCATCCCATTTCTAGTGTGCTGACGCCCAAGGACTTGTTAAGCGTTTTGGAAAAACATCATCTTTCCATCGCTCAAGCGTTAAATATGATCAATGGCGATTGGTTCGGAGATGA
>JACQQP010000089.1 GCA_016206945.1 Candidatus Omnitrophota bacterium
AAGCGCCCACGCGTCCGGCCACCATCATTGCGGTCAAGACCGGCGCAAGTTCTCTCGTCACCGACAGAGCAACGAGATCAGAGGTAAATTGCTCCGCCGAAAAAAGCCTCAACTGGTAGGACGATTGAAGGGCGAGCACCATACCAGAAAAAAGTGACGTCAACATCACAAGTGGAAGGGAGGCAACGCCAATTTTATACGCCTGTTCCACCGTAGCACCCCACCGAAGCGGCGTCGAAGTAGCGGTCATGACCGAGCGCCAGAAAAGAAGCGAAATTCCCCCTGCGCTTTCTAAAAACTCGACCGTTTGCTCCCCCAGCTTCGCCAACCACTTTTGGATGTCCGCCAATTTTCGAAGCTGTGACAACGGAATTTTAGACATCGCGTTCATCTAAAACTTAACCTTTGGACCCACCGTTAAATACTCCTTCTTGGCCCGATCTTCTTCTGCGGTTACCTCGAGGCTCGTTCGATCCCCAAATTGATATTCAGCTTCTACCTTAGCGACAGGAGCGTCCTCTATCGTTGATTTGCCCCTTCGGTTCCGATCCGAAGAACGTAAATAATTTGATTCAACCGTTCGACGGTCCAGCTCGCTGCTCAACTCTAAACCCCTCCAGATGATAATGTTTTCAGAATTTCCAACCTTGATGCCCCTGAGGAAGTTCCGAAGCGTAAAGTCAAGTCCGCCCTTCAGGAGAAAACTATTTTTTCCGATCCAGATTTTAGAATCGTGTAATAAAAGGTAGGGAAGGCTTCCCGAAAAATGAACCAGGGCACGATCGTACTGAAGACTGCCCGCCGTCCCCTTTTCGACGCTAAAATCACCATTCAAGCTGGGTCCATTCATAGGGCCTTTTGCCTGTAATCTTCCACTAAACGTTCCCTCCAGCGATACCGGAAGAGGGTGCACTCCAAGGGAGTCAAGTTCGCTAAAAGAAATCGGACCCACCCCTATGGTGAGATCTACCTCCGGCACTTGGCCAAATTCAATCCTGCCTCGAAGTTCTGAAACATTGCCCCAACGCGCCAGGATTTGATCGAGACCGTCTCGCGAAAGCTGCGCAGTGGCCTTAAAATCCCGAAGTGGTTGATATTGAAAGACAAGATAATCCGTTGTCAATTTGACGTCAAATAGGCGAATTCCCTTCTGCCAAGCCTCCTCATGAGGTCTTAGGTCAACCGTCGCCGCGGTCACAAGGTCAAAACCATACAGGGCAAAATGATCCAGCTTAAACGCAAGCCTCCAATTAAAATCTGCGATCGAAATCTGACATTGAAATCTCTGGTCTTCATGCTCCAGCCCCAATCGAAAAATACCCGTTTCAAGATCAAAAGCTCCTGAACCCCGAAACGCTTCATTAAGGATCAACCTGGGAATCTTAAAACTTTTTGGTTCACCCAAAATAGAACCTGTAAACTGATACTTTTTATCCCCAAGCCGAAGGTCACCCGAAAGAACACCCTCCTCAAAATCGGCGCGAAGGTCGGAACGAAATGTGAATTTACCTTCTCGAACGACTGCGGAAATAGCAAAAAGCGGTCTTGCGGAAAAGGCGTGTCGAATCTCACCGGAAAGCTCGCAGGGAATCCCGCGAAACCGAAGATGAAGGTTCCGAAACCTGACGGTGTCATTTTCTAATTCAAGCGTACCATTCAGTTCAGAAATGGGAACTTGACTCGCCTTTGAAAAACTGACCTGATCCAAAACGAGCTCAAGATGAGAACTCTTTTTAGACGGATCGATTTCTCCATAAGCCAGGAGCGATCCGCTTACGATTCCAGACAAACGCGATTTAAATCGTACGTCAAAAACCTCCCCCTTCTTAGGCAGCGCCCGTCCCTCAATGCCTGTGAGATGGATGCTTTCTCCCTTTCGAATCCAAGGCAATTTAATCTCACCCTCATCAAATTCGAAACGAGTGAGAATTCCATGATCCGATTTTAGAAGCGCAAGATCAAACAAAGCTCCAGGATTCTGAAAGGCTTGCACGGTGAGGCGCGGAGTATCCAAAAGCACTTCAGTGGGAATGCGAAAATTGCGCTTCAGAAAACTCAAGAGGTCATATCGAACGACGATTTTCTTAACGCCAATCAAAAAGTTGCGCCCATTCTCGGTTCGCTTAATCTCCAGACCGCTAAGGGAAATATGTTTCAACAATCCAACGCTGATTCGGTCCACACGGACAGGCGTTTTGAGAAAAGCACTGATTCGCTTTTCGGTGGCTGCTTTTAAATCACTGGTGACGATGCGTTTTTTCAAGAAATGATAAAATTCAAAAAAGGAAAAAACGATGACACCGCAGATTAAAACTGCGATGATTAATTGACGTATCATGATGAAGCACTCCGTCTATGAGGTTTTCTCGAAAACAACTGCCTCTCCCCTCAAAATGGCTTTTACTTTATCTCCCTCCTTAAACTTCCCACTTAGGATTTCCTCGGCAAGCACATTTTCTACATATCTCTGAATGGTGCGTTTTAAGGGTCGCGCTCCAAAAGTAGGATCATAGCCCTTATCGATCAAAAACTTAAGCACCTCGGGAGTTAATACCAATTCCATCTTTTTATCTTTCATACGTTCCATAACTTCACCAAGCTCAATCTGAATAATTCTCTCTAAGTCCTCGCGCGTTAGTTGGTGGAATACAATAATGTCATCCACGCGGTTTAAAAATTCAGGACGAAACACTTTCTTTGCTTCATCCAGGAATTTGTCCTTCATAGCAGTGTAACTTTCGTCCTGTTCTTTCGGTTTAAACCCAAGATCCCCTTGCCTTTTCAACAGATCAGTTCCAATATTAGAAGTCATGATCAGAACCGTGTTCCTAAAATCTACTCTGCGGCCAAACGAGTCCGTCAAACGTCCATCCTCCATCATCTGAAGCAAAATATTAAAGACATCGGGGTGCGCCTTTTCAATTTCATCAAGCAAAACGACAGAATAAGGCCGCCTTCTCACCTTCTCAGTCAGTTGACCGCCCTCTTCATAACCCACATAACCCGGAGGCGCTCCAACCAGCCTTGAAACATTAAACTTCTCTCCGTATTCAGACATGTCGATCTGAAGCATCGCATCTTGGTCCCCAAACATAAATTCGGCAAGCGCGCGCGCCAGGAGCGTCTTTCCGACACCGGTCGGTCCCATAAAAATGAAGTTGCCAATCGGACGCTTCGGATTTCTGAGCCCGGAACGAGAACGCCGCACGGCATGGGCAATCGCCTTGATTGCTTCCTCTTGACCAATCACGCGCTTGTGAAGTTCATCCTCCATACGAAGAAGACGGGTCTGCTCTTTTTCTTCAAGCCGTTGGAGCGGAACGCCGGTCCACTTTGAAACAATGACCGCAATGTCTTCTGCGCCAACTTCGATCTCAATTTCTGATTTAGACTCCTTCCAACTCTTCTTGATTTTACCGAGTTCCTCTTTGGTTTTTCGCTCCTCATCACGAAGCTTTGCGGCCCGCTCAAAATCCTGACCTTTGATCGCCGCTTCCTTTTCCATCTTAAATTCTTCGATCTTGGCCTCAAGTGTTTTCAGATCCTTCGGAAGGCGCGTCACAGAAAGGCGGGCTCTCGAACCCGCTTCGTCAATCAAATCGATCGCTTTGTCAGGGAGGAAACGCCCGCTGATGTAGCGGTCAGACATCTTGGCAGCTGCCTCCAAAGCAGCATCGGTAATTTTCACGCGGTGATGGGCCTCGTATCGATCACGCAACCCTTTCAAAATGGCGATCGTCTCATCAACGGTGGGCGGATCCACATTGATCGTTTGGAAACGCCGGGCCAGCGCCGCATCTTTTTCAATGTATTTCCGGTACTCATCCAAGGTAGTCGCCCCGATGCACTGAATTTCACCGCGCGAAAGGGCGGGCTTTAAAATATTGGACGCATCAATCGCACCTTCTGCCCCTCCGGCTCCAACCAGGGTATGGAGCTCATCAATAAAGATGATGACGTTTTCAGCACGCCTGATCTCGTCCATGACGCCCTTGATACGCTCTTCAAATTGTCCGCGGTACTTGGTTCCTGCCACCATCAGCGCTAAATCCAGTACTACAATTCTCTTATCGAGCAACGCTTCGGGGACGTCGCCTGAAACAATCCGCTGGGCAAGACCCTCAACGATCGCCGTTTTACCCACCCCTGCTTCCCCCAAAAGAACAGGATTATTTTTCGTACGACGGGCTAAAATTTGAATGACACGTTCAATTTCATTTTCCCGGTTGACGACGGTATCCAATTTGCCTGCTCGGGCTAAAGACGAAAGATCGCGGCCAAAGGCATCAAGTGCGGGCGTTTTTGTCTTGCTCCCCTTTGCCGTAGTTCCGCCTCCCTGCATACCGCCGCCTCCTTGAGCGGGTGCCGAGGAACCTAAAAGTTTGATGACCTCAGACCGCACCTTATTCAAATCAAGCCCTACGTTCATCAAGACATGGCTCGCCACGCCTTCCCCTTCCTTAATCAAACCGAGAAGGAGATGCTCCGTTCCAATATAGTTATGACCCAAACGCCTTGCTTCATCCATCGCAAGCTCAATCACTTTTTTTGCCTTGGGGGTAAATGGGATGTCGCCGGAGACAATGGTACTCGGTCCGAACTGAACCAGTTTTTCCACCTCGAGGCGGATCGTGTCGAGCGAAAGGCCTAAATTCTGAAGCACGGCGGCCGCTACGCTTTCGCCCTCTTTGATCAAACCCAAAAGAATGTGCTCCGTTCCGATATAATCGTGGTTAAAACGCTTCGCTTCTTCTTTGGCAAGAATAATGACTTTTCGTGCCCGTTCTGTAAATCGATCAAACATGAATCAACTCCTTTTCATTCGAAGTTCTAAATCAACGCTACCTCTTTCAAGCGCGTCCGCAAAAGTTCTGCCCGCTTCTGATCCCGTTCTGCCGAATTAAGATCGGCCCCGCTCAGCTTTTGAAGGTGGGCGGGCTGCATAAACAAAAAGAGGGCATTCAAATTGACCTTGCTCAAATTGTGAACAAATCCAAGATCAACACCCAGCCGTGTCAAGGAAAGAAGCCCAAGCGCTTCCGAACTCGGAATCAGACGCGCGGATTTCAACGTACCCACGGCGCGCCAAATCTGGTCCTCAATTTTAGCACGGCGTTTCTCAAGTAAATGATTCCGTGCCTCCCTTTCATGTTCAATGACTTGCCGGATGACTCGTTCCAAACCATCCACAATTTCCATTTCCTTCTGCCCCAGAGTCAATTGATTTGAAAATTGGAAAAAATTTCCGCTCGCCTGAGTTCCTTCCCCAAAGAAACCCCGGGCGGCCAAGTTCAGTTTCGAAAGTGCCTGGAGCACTTTATTCACTTGTTTCGTCATCACAAGGCCCGCCAGATGCAGCATACAAGAAGCCCGAAGGCCCGTGCCTACATTCGTAGGACAGGCGGTCAGATAACCCAAATTCGGATGAAACGCATACGGTAGCTGAGCTTCCAGAGCGCTGTCAATGGAATCCATAATCCGCCACGCTTCAATCAGGTTTAGTCCCGACTGAAACGCTTGGCTTCTCAAATGGTCTTCCTCCAACACCATGACGCTCACCACTTCGTCCTTCGACACGACCAGAGCCTTCTCACCCTTTTCGCTCGCATGCTCCCGACTGATGAGATGACGCTCCAACAAAAATTGGCGGTCCAAGTCTTTCAAATTCTTGTACTCAAAAAAATACGAATTTTTAAGCAGCAGCACGCCCTCAGCGGCCCGCTCAACTTCTTCGATCACCTGCTGTTGTTCAGAAGGATCCAACTTTTCAGAAAACTTGTATCCGCTTAAATTGCGCGCAAGCCGAATCCGAGAACTTAAGACGATATCACTTTCAGGCCCTGTTCCCCTGAGCCATTCGCAACTGGAGCTTAAGAATTGATTGAGTCCGTTTTCCTTAGCCATAAACGCACTACTTTTGTTTTCTGCCACCCTTTTTCAATTTTTCCTCCAGCGCTTGGATCCGGTCTCGAATTCTGGCGGCTTCCTCAAAAGTTTCGTCCTTAATGCTTCTCCGAAGCCGCTCCTGAAGCTCTCTCAACTCAAGGGTTTCTTTCACCGGAGCCGGCGCTCGCGAAGGCACTTTTCCAACGTGACGGAGGTCGCGCTGAACCCGCTTGATCAACGGCATCAGCAATTTCTCAAAAGCTTCATAACAACTGGAGCACCCTAAGCGGCCCGTTCTTCCAAATTCCTCATAAGTCATGCCGCAATGTTTACAAGCAACCTTGCTCAAGCTTTCGGGCTCGAGCTCTTGTGCAAAACCGCCCAAACTTGCCAGAAGTTTATTGAAGTCGAAGTGCGACTTAAAGTCCGCTCCTTTTTGTTCTGCGCAGCCCTCGCATAAATGGACCTCTACCATCTGATTATTTAAAATCTCGGTCAGATGGATCGTCGCTTCGTTCTGTCCGCACACGTTGCATACCATGGTGTTTCACCTCAAAATTACCTGTGAAACAGAGTACAGAAAACAGAGTACAGAGAACAGAAAAAAAGCGTAAAAACCAACTCTAAAATTCCTTGAATGTGCTGTCATTTGCCTTTAAAACCCCTCTTTTCTTTATCTGTTTTCTCTGGCCTCTGTCATCTGTACTCTGTACTCTGTACTCTGTTCTCTCTTCTCTG
>JACQQP010000090.1 GCA_016206945.1 Candidatus Omnitrophota bacterium
CCGTACGGCACCGCAAGACCAAGCGCCCGACCGGCGCTCGTTCAAGCGGCGGGGATCCAAACGCTGGATTCCCGCTAAAAGCATGCGGGAATGACAGGAACTTGCTTCTCGCAATGACGAAATCGAAGCCACTGGCACTTTTGTTGTTTGCGTTATAACCCCAATACTTGCTGCATATTGTAAAAGCCAGACTTCTTCCGCGCAACAAATTTAGCGGCTAGAAGCGCACCGCTCGCAAACGCCTCACGAGAGGAGGCTTTATGAATTAAGTCAATACGCTCCCCTTCAGACATAAACGAAGCCTGGTGATTTCCAATCACATCCCCGCCCCGAACGGAATGGATTCCGATGGCGCCACGCTTGCGCTCTCCCGTTATTGCTTTTCGGCCATAGACGATGTTCGGTTCAAAATTAATTTTCCTCGCTTTCGCGATTTGGCGGGCAAGCTCAAGCGCCGTTCCGCTCGGCGCATCCTTCTTATGGCGGTGATGTTCTTCCACAATTTCAACATCGTAACGGTCGTCCAAAACGCCGCCGACGAGTGCGGCGAGACGGAACAAAAGGTTAACCCCTATACTCATATTGGGAGCTTGGACCACTGGAATTTTTCGCGAGGCGGCGCGGATTTTCTCAAGCAGTGTGTTCGTCAATCCCGTGGTCCCAATCACGATGGCCCGTCTTGCTTTTAGGACAACTTCAAGATTATGGCCGACTGCGTCAGGCTGAGTGAAATCAATGACCACGCCACCCAATTGAATACATTCCCTTAGGTCAGGATGAACTGGAACGCCAAACTGTGGAATTCCAATCAGTTCTCCCACATCACGGCCGACGGCAGAATGATCCGCCCGTTCAAAAGCACCTGCAATTTGAATTTCGGGATCGCGATGGGCAAGACCTAAAATGGTACGGCCCATTCGGCCTGCAGCGCCCGCAACAATAATTTTAACTGCGTGTTTTGGCATAACAGTTTTACTGCCCCCTCACCCCTCCCTCTCCCCCTTTCAGGGGGAGAGGATTAAGGTGAGGGGGTGACTCGCGTTAAGTATTCTTGACCAACTGACACTCTTTCAGAACGCGGGCCAATTCTTTTCGATGTTCAGAACTCATTTCACAAAGTGGGAGTCTTAATTCACCTGTGATCATTCCCATCAGAGAAAGCGCGGTCTTAACAGGAATCGGATTGGTCTCGATGAATAAAACCTTTGAAAGCTCAAAAAGCTCATAATGAAGCACACGTGCTCTTTCGATGTCTCCTTTCAAATAAGCGGCGACCATATCGTGCATTTTCCTTGGCGCGACATTGGCAACCACTGAGATTACCCCTTGAGCCCCAACTGAAAGAAGTGGAAGCGTCAGACTGTCTTCGCCCGAAATCACCGTAATGTCGCAAAGCGAAATAATTCGGATCGCTTGTTCTAAACTGCCGCTTGCTTCTTTAATTCCAATAATATTCGGAATCTTGGCAAGGCGCGCCACGGTTTCTGGAGCGATCGAAACGCCCGTCCGCGTTGGAACGTTATAAACGACAATAGGTATATCGACCCTTTTCGCCAGGAATTCATAGTGGCGGAAGAGTCCTTCCTGCGTTGGCCGATTGTAATAGGGAGTCACCACCAGAACTCCATCGGCGCCTTCCTTCTTTGCATGTTGAAAAAGCGGCAGAGCTTCTTCCGTACAATTAGAACCTGCGCCACAAATGACGGGACCGCGGCCGCCGACATAATCAATTACAAAAGACATCACGCTTCGATGTTCTTCGTGGGAAAGTGTGGCTGATTCCCCCGTCGTTCCACAAGGCACGATAATATCGGTTCCGTTTTCCAGGTGAAAATCAAGCAGACGCTTGAGTGCCTTTTCATCCACTTTTCCCTGCCGAAAGGGAGTCGCTAAGGCAACCATTGAGCCTTTTAAATTTTTTCTCGTAAGTTCCATAAACCTCTCCTTTACGCTGCCAAACGCCCCTCAAACACAAACTTGGCAGTTCCTTCAAGAAAAACGTTTGAAACGTGACTGCCTGAACGTTCAAAATAAACCGTAAGAACTTCTCCGCTTCTTGTCTTAACTTGAACGGGTGCTTCTACACGGCCTGTCAAACTTGCAACGATTGCGCTCGCAACCGTACCCGTTCCGCAGGCAAGGGTTTCATCTTCCACGCCGCGCTCATAAGTGCGAACCGCGATTGAACGTTCCCCTGCTACTTCGGCAAAATCAACATTAGTTCCCTTTGGTTTAAACATCTCGTGATGCCGAATGGCGCGGCCAAGTTCCACAATTGGAATTTGATTCAGTCCTTCTGTGAAAATCACCACGTGGGGCACGCCCGTATTAATGAAAGCTCCACGAAGTTTCCCCTCACCCCAACCCTCTCCCCTTGAAGGGGAGAGGGAAGGGTGAGGGGTGATCAAACCATCAATTTCAACTTTTTCACGATAGTCATGAGGATTGGTCATCTTTACTTTGATCTTATCGCGTCCTACCTTAATTTGAATCTCACCGGAAAGCGTTTCAACACGCATCGACTCGGGAAACCCCAAGAGCTTATTGGCATAAAGTCCAATACAGCGATAGCCATTACCGCAGGCTTCAGCTTCAGAACCATCGGCATTAATGATCCTCATAAAAAAATCGGCTTTTTTGGAAGGTTCAATTAAAAGCACTCCGTCGGCGCCCACGCCAATGTGAGGAGGGCATACCTCGACTGCAAAAACTTTTGGATTTTTGATCGCTTGTTTTCGGTTGTCGATCACGACGAAATCATTACCCGAAGCAACCATTTTGTGAAACAAAATCTCGCCCATAATTTATCCCACCCATTTCGGGATACGCTCGCCCCGTACTAAAACTTGATAAGATTCCCGATCGCGAACGACCGCAAACCGAGAACCCCGCACGAGAACCTCCGCCGCGCGCGGCCTCGCGTTATAATTAGAAGACATCGAAAATCCGTAAGCGCCGGCGCTTGCGAAAGCAATGAGATCATTCGCGTTAAGTTCTTGGATGAATCTGCCCTTCGCCAGGAAATCACCGCTTTCACAAACGGGTCCTACCACATCATACTTGAGTTTCTTGGCTTTTCCATTTTGGCTCAAAGGCCAAATATCGTGGAAGGAACCGTACAGCGCAGGCCGAATCAAATCATTCATTCCCCCATCCACAATCGCGAAATTTTTAGCCTTTGTCCGCTTGATATAAAGAATGCGGGTAACGAAGACGCCGCTATTGCCAGCAATGAATCTTCCGGGTTCGAAAATAAACCGATATTTTTTACCCTTGAAAAGTGGCAAAATCTGCCGCGCGAATTCATCGGCTGTTTGCGGCCGTTCATCTGAGTAAATGATCCCAAGTCCTCCTCCCAAATTGAGATATTTAATTCTGTGCCCTTCTTTCTCAAGATGAGCCAACAAAATGAGAACTTTCCGAAATGCTCTAACAAACGGTTCACCTCTCACAATTTGAGATCCAATGTGAACGTGGACACCGCAAATGGAAAGACTCGGATAATGGCCCCTCCGCATAAAGATAAGATGCGCGGTGTCCACATCCAAACCGAATTTAGATTCCGCCTTTCCTGTGGCAATATGCGCATGCGTCCCAGGATCGACATCGGGATTCACCCGAAGAGAAACATTCACTTTTCGCTTAAGCCTTTTGGCTGCTCGTTCAATTCGATCGAGTTCTTGAACAGATTCAACATTAAAAAGCAAAATCCTTGCGCGGATGGCATCCTCAATTTCTCTGTCGGTCTTACCAACTCCCGCGTAAACAATCCTTGAAGAAGGGCAACCCGCTTTCCTTGCTCGAAAAAGCTCGCCGCCTGAAACAATATCAAGCCCTGCTCCTTTTTTGACGAGCGAGCGCAAGACGGCCAAGTTCGAATTTGCCTTCATGGAAAAACAAATGATCGGTCTTACGGACTTAAACGCACGCTGGAGTTTGGCAACATGCTCCGTAAAAGTTTTATAACTATAAAGATAAAAAGGAGTCCCTACCCGCTCCGCGATATCTTTTACGCGGACCGATTCACAATAAAGTTCACGACCTAAATAGTGGAAATCGTGCATCATAAAAGTTCCCTGAACCATAACGGTAAAAGTCAAAAGTAAAAAGGAAAAAGTCAAAAGTATCAGTCAATGAAACAAAACGTAAGAAAACCTAATTCATGATTTTGGTTTTGCTTTGCCGTTTGCTCTTTCCTTTTCACTTTTTCCTTTTGACTTTTCACTTTTGACTTTTTATTTATTGCCCGCGGTGATGGGCTTGCATCAGACGTTTCGCTTCCGCTTTCAAACGTTCCTTCCACAGGCGGATTTGTTTCGCGACAAGTTCCGGTTTAGGACTGCCCGAAGACACTTTGCTTGAGATCGAAACTTTAGGATCGAACAAATCAAACACGTCTTTCTTAAAAGCCCTTGAATACTTCTGGTAGGTTTCAAAAGAAAGACCGCCCAGCGTTGTGTGTGAGTCAAGAGCATATCTGACTAAAGCTCCTACAATTTGATGAGCCTCCAAAAAGGGAACTTTTTTCTTTACCAAATACTCAAGTAAATCTGTGGCGAAAAGAAAACTATCTTTCGAAGCCCGTTCGCAAGCGGCTTGATCCACCCGAATGGTCCGAACGGTACCATTCAAAATAGCAAGGGTATCCAAAAGAATACGAAGTGAAGCAAAAAGAGACATTTTGTCTTCCTGCATATCCCGATTGTAAGCGAGAGGAAGCCCCTTCATCGTCACAAGAACCGAGATGAGATTGCCATACGCTTGACCCGTTTTCCCACGCACCAGTTCCAGAACATCCGGATTTTTCTTATGAGGCATGAGGCTCGAACCTGTTGCGAATTGATCGTCAAGTGAAATAAACCCGAATTCTTGAGAAGCCCACAGAACCAAATCCTCTGAAAATCTTGAAAGATGGGTAAACAAAATCGCCACCGAAGAAAGAACTTCAATCACGAAATCCCGATCACTGACTGAATCCAAGCTGTTTGAAGTGGGCCTCTGGAATCCCAAAAGCTTCGCCACATAAGCACGGTCAATGGGGAGCGTTGATCCTGCCAAAGCACCGGCACCCAGCGGACACTCATTCATTCTCTTTCTTGCATCGACGAACCGCGATTTATCACGTTCCAACATCTCGACATAAGCCAGAAAGTAGTGGCCGAGCGACACGACTTGAGCCCGTTGAAGATGGGTGTAACCAGGAATGAGCACATTCCGATTTCTCTCAGCTTGCGCTACTAAAACCAACTGAAATTGGTTGATCGCTTCAAGGACTACCGTAATTTTCTCCTTGAGATACACCCTCATCGAAGTAGCTACCAAGTCATTCCTGGATCGGCCTGTATGTAACCTCCGAGCTAGCTTTCCGACTTTCTTCTCAAGCTCTGCCTGAATCAAAGTATGAATATCTTCATATTCAGAACTCATATGACACAGATTCTTGCGCTTCAAAGCCGCGAGCACCTTCCAGAGGCCCTTCACAAGCGTACGAGAATCCCGCTCTGAGATAATGCCAACTTTCCCAAGCATGAGCGCATGGGCCATGCTCACCTTAATCTCAGCGCTCAACAGCTCGTGGTCCACCCCAAGCGAATAAGTAAACTTCTTCGCCGTTTCATGTAGCTCCGATCTAAACCGCGCACCCCAAAGTTTCTTCATTCTAAATCCGCCAAAGAGAACAGAAAACAGAGTACAGAGTACAGACTTCTCCTATTTCTGTTTTCTGTACTCTGTTCTCTGTACTCTCCCTTCATAGGGAAGGCCCCAGATTTTCATAAAGCCCTCCGCTGCTGTACGATCAAATTCGTCTTTCGCCGAATATGTCGCTAATTTCTCTGAATATAGTGAGTAAGGCGATTTCCGTCCGACCACGACGGCGTTCCCACGATCGAGTTTCATGCGAATGGTGCCCGTTACCCTTTTTTGATGGGCGGCAAAAAACTGGTCCAGCGCGTCCTTAAGCGGCGTAAACCAAAGCCCATAATAAATCAGTTCCGAATATTTCTCAGAAAGCACCCTCCTGTAATGGAGAAATTCCCGATCCATCACAAGATTTTCAAGCTCTTCATGCGCCAAATGAAGAATGGTCGCCGCGGGCGCTTCATAAAGCTCCCGCGACTTAATTCCCACGAGGCGGTTCTCAATGTGATCGATTCGGCCTACTCCATATTGACCGCCCAATCGGTTCAAACGGTCAATCAATGAGACAAACGACATCGGCTTCCCATTCAACGAAACAGGAACACCATCTTTGAATCCGATCGTAACGTAAAGCGGCTTTCTTGGAACTCGGCTTAACGGACGCGTCACGAAGAAGGCGTCTTCAGGCGGTTCTTTCCAAGCGTCTTCAAGCACGCCCGCTTCAATGGCAACACCCCAAATGTTTTTATCAATCGAGTACGGGCTCTTTTTGGTTGCAGAAATCAAAATGTTATGTTTTTTGGCATAATCAATTTCCTCTTCGCGCGAACCAAAACCCCATTCTCGAAGCGGCGCAACAATCTTAAGCTTAGGATTTAACGTTCTCACGCCAACTTCAATTCGAACTTGATCATTGCCCTTACCCGTGCAACCGTGGGCCACACAATCGGCCTTCTCTTTTTCAGCTATCCGAACTAAATGTTTAGCGATTAACGGCCTTCCAAGCGCCGTTGCCAAAGGGTACTTCCCTTCATATTTCGCATGAGCCCAAAGCGCAGGTCTGATAAAATCGCGAGCAAATTCCGCTTTCAGATCCTCAATGTAAATTTTTGAAGCACCCGCAGAACGCGCCTTGTGCGCAAGCAATTTCCGGTCCGAAACCTCCCCAATAAACGCGGAAAAACAGATCACCTCCGCGTCATACGTGTCCCGAATCCACCTGACCGCGCAAGAAGTATCCAAACCGCCCGAATAAGCTAAAACCACTTTTTTCATTTTAGTTCCTCATCAATTCTCAGAAATGTACGCCGGAAGGGGTACCGTTTTGTCGCAAGAACCAGTATTGGTTTCACACTCTTGTCAAATGTTCTAAAATTTTCTTCTGCTGCGTAGAGTCAAA
>JACQQP010000091.1 GCA_016206945.1 Candidatus Omnitrophota bacterium
CCGTCACCCACAAAACACCAAACTTTGGGTTCCTCTCCCTTTAAAAATCCACGAGCACGCAAATAGCGGATAAATCGAGCCTGATAAATCGACATAATGGGCGCAAGTCCCATGGAAACTGAAGGGAATTGCCAAAACTCAGGCATTAAATAGGGATGAGGGTAGGAAGAAAGGCCGCCCCCTTCCGTCAATTCTTGACGGAAGCGATGAAGGAATTTGGCGTCGAATCTTCTCTCCAAATAAGCGCGCGCATAATTTCCCGGAGAGGCATGCCCTTGAAAATAAATCAAATCCGCGCGTCCCCCGCTGTCGCCACCGCGAAAAAAATGGTTAAATCCAACCTCGTAAAGAGTCGCGCACGAAGCATAGGTAGAAATATGACCGCCAAGCCCCTCGTGAAAGCGGTTCGCCTTCACGACCATCGCCATTGCATTCCAGCGGATAAAACTCTTAATCCGGCGTTCAAGTTCCCGATCACCAGGATAAGGAACTTCTGCTTCAACCGGAATGGTATTAATATAAGGAGTATTGACCACGCTTAACGCCTCATCGAAACGTGCCAATTTATAAGATACTGAGCGGCTGGGTCAATTGTTATTTCACAAACAGATTGCAAATCTTTTCCATGATTATGCTATCTTATCGTCACAACATGAAATATTTAGACATCACATTTCCAACACCCGAACACAACCTGTCCTGCGATGAAGCGCTTCTCGATTTATCCGAGGAGGGATTCGAAGGCGAAATCTTGAGGTTCTGGGAACCTCAGGAGTATTTCATCGTCCTCGGCTACTCAGGTAAAATTCAATCCGAGGTTCATCTCTCAGCCTGCCGAGAAAAAAAAATTCCCATTTTTAGAAGAACCTCGGGGGGCGGAACCATCCTTCAAGGACCTGGATGCCTCAACTACTCGCTCATTCTGAAAATTCAAAAATCATCTCCGCTTGCTCACATCAGCAAAACAAACCGTTTCATTATGGAACGCAACAGGGAAGCGCTTGCTTCCGTCGTTGGGAACGACATTGAAATCCAAGGT
Source organism: Candidatus Omnitrophota bacterium (assembly GCA_016206945.1). Lineage (GTDB taxonomy): Bacteria > Omnitrophota > Omnitrophia > Omnitrophales > Danuiimicrobiaceae > 01-FULL-45-10b. Next base: position 1,040 of record JACQQP010000091.1, read on the forward strand.
TTTAGCGACCTCGTACGTGCGTCTTTAAAATTTTCGGGAAGTGCTCAGCGCAGGAAAAAATCTTTTCTCTTGTATCATGGATCATTTCTTCTTTCTTTCCCTATCCTTTTGATGGACCAATTGCTTCAAATCCCTCTGAGACAACCCGCCTACCGGAAGAACCGGTCCCACAGTGAATTTGTAACGAATCTAAATATTCCGCCGAACACAATTAAACAGTCTATTCGAAAGATTTGGAACGCTAACCGAGCGCTGGAACAGATTCCTTCCGAGAGAATCGAGCAATTTGTTAGAGAACGATACATAACCTCGGAATGGAATTTTAAATTCTAATTTTCGCTTGGACGCAAGAGGGCAACGCTCGCAAGTTTTCCAAGCTGATCGAGCAAGAGCAAATTATCTTGGTTGAAGCGCTTGTTTTTTGAATTCGTGTTGAGGCAAAACACACCCAATACCTTCTTCCGATATTTGAGAGGCACCACAATCGAAGCCTTGATTTGAGGTCTTTTGAGCTTTGCCTTAGGAACTTCCCCCGACCCGTCGGGACCGATCAACACGGGTTTCTTTCGTGAAGCTACCCAACCTGCAACGCCCGAATCAAGAGCAATGTGCTTCTTTTTCAAAACACTCTGACGCAAGCCGCGAGCGGATTTGACAAAGAAACTTTTTTCACTTTCATCCACAAGTAATACCGAACCGGAGTCAGCGTGAACGAATCCGCTCGCTAAATCCAAGAGGTAATTCACCAATAAACCGGAGTACGCAGTCGAGAAAAACGTCTCCCCGTGTATGCGAGAATCCATAAAACCAGGGAGCAATCGTTCCAACTCAAGGCGCTGATTGGCAAGCCGAACAATGTATTGAGTGAGTTCCTTCAGGAAATCCGTGATGACTCGGATTCCATTATGGGAAAAAATTTTTATTTCGCGCAATCGATCCAGGAATGGTTCTGGATCAATGTGGTGCTCGGCACACGTGGCACGGTATATTTCCTCCTCTTCGCGTTTTGCCACCAGAAAAGGACCTACGGTTACCACACCGATTGTTTCATCCCTTAAGCGAACTGGCAGCGAAAAAAAATTCAAACGATGGGGACATTGATAGGCATGTTGCTGGCGCTCGTTCCAGTTTTGAAATGCTTGGAAGGCACACTCGACAGGTCTACTTTTTAGGCGGATGGTGGGGATAGAGAAATCGGAACAGAAGCCGGTGACCTCGCTTGGCTTGGAGAAAGGAGTCCCCGAAGGATCAATGAACGACAGGTTAGCGCCAATAATCTCAGCAAATAAATCCTGGATCTGCTGCCACTGCTTGAGTTCAAGCAGTTTCCTTGCTGAGATCTCCGCCATCGCTCCTTGAGATTCTGAAAGCACTCGCCACGCCCCTGGTGGTTGATCTCACACAAACAGAATTGTTTTTGTCTTTACAAAAAACTCACAACAGATGGTGCTGTTTCATTTTATTGTAGAGCGTTGTCCGGTTGATTTTCAAAACAGCCGCTGCTTTCTTGCGATTCCAACCGGCTTGCTCTAAGGCGCGCACGATGATTTTCTTCTCCGGATCCTTAAGAATTTCTTTCAATGCCGTATCGCTACCACCCAATCGTGCGTCCAAGGTCTCCGCCTTCTTTGTAAAACTATCTGGGAATACTGCTGTGTCCAAAACCTCGCCCTGCGTCAATACGACCGCCCGTTCCAAAAAGTTCTCAAGTTCTCTCACATTGCCAGGCCAATCATAATCCATCAGGATCTTCATCGCCTGTTTACTTACCGACGTAATATGGCGCTTTGTCTTCTCATTAAATACGTTCAAAAAATGCCGAACCAATGTTGGAATGTCCCCTTTGCGTTCCCGAAGAGGAGGCACATCAATCGTGATTACATTTAATCGATAGTAAAGATCCTCCCGAAAAGTCCCGCGGCTAATTGCCTCCTGCAGGTTATGATTGGTGGCCGCAATGATGCGCACATTGACATGGATCGTCTTGGTATCACCGACACGCTCAAAAACTTTTTGCTGAAGCACTCGCAGGAGTTTTACCTGAAGGTAAGGTGGAAGGGCATCAATTTCATCAAGAAGAATCGTACCGCCGTCGGCCAACTCAAAACGCCCGATCCGGTCTCTGATCGCGCTCGTGAATGCTCCCTTCACATGGCCGAAGAGTTCACTTTCAAGAAGTTCCCGAGGAATCGCACCACAGCTCACCTCTACGTAGGGACCGTCCTTGCGCGTTGGGTCGCTGTAATGAATGGCTTGAGCAATCATTCCCTTTCCGGTTCCACTATCGCCTTGCAAAAGAACAGTGGTATCCGTATCACTAATCGCTTGAATTAGGGAATAAATCTTCTGCATCTTTGAATCTTCGCCAATGAGGTTATGAAAATGACTCCGCTTCTCAAAGAGCATGTCCTTAAGTGACTCATTTTCCTCGCGAAGCTTTTTGGTATCAAAGATCTGCCTAAGGAGCAGTTTGATTTCATCGTCATTAATCGGCTTCGTTAAATAATCGCGCGCGCCCATCTTCATGGCTTCCACAGCTGTTTCGACCGTTCCAAAACCTGTCATCATGATCATATCCAGGTCGGGAAACCGCTCTTTTGCCGTCTTAAGGAATTCAATACCCGGCGCATCAGGAAGTCGTAAATCCACTAAAGCCACGTCGAAATGTTTCTCGCCCAACCGGGCGAAACCTTCTTTACCATTCACAGCAACCGCGACTTGATATTTTTCGAGACTGAGGACCTCATAAATAGAGTCCCGTACCAGTGGATCGTCCTCAACCACAAGGATAGAGTTTGTCACTATAGTTCCCCGTTTCAATTCTGACAGGGAATCGAAATGACAAACCGTGTTCCCTGTTTCTCCTTGGTTTCGCATGAAATCTGGCCGCCCGACCTTTGAATAATCTCCTGGCAGATCGTAAGACCCATTCCCGTTCCCTGGCCGTTATCCTTAGTGGTAAAAAAAGGCTCAAAAATACGCCTCTTATTTTCCTCCGGAACGCCGCGGCCAGAATCTTCCACATTGACAATGACCTTTCCGACTTCTTTTTCTGTCACAATCTTAATTGCCCCTGAACCATCCATGGCGTGATGCGCGTTTTGCAGAAGATTTTGAAACACGGAGGCAAGACCGCAATCTTCTACCAAAACAGTTCCTTCACAAAAATCTTTCTCAATGACAATGTGGTCAAAAGATAAATCCTGAGATACCAGATCTAAGGTCTCGTTAATCAAAGAATGAAGCTCGACTTGCCGAACGCGTATCTTAGATGCAGTTCCGTTCAACTCCAAAAGACCGCGGATGACTTGAACAGAACGACGGAGTCCTTTTTTGGCCTTCAAGAGATATTCACGCGCAAGCGAATCCTGTGAAACTTGATCCAAACTCAAATTGATATACCGCCTGACCGCATCCAGTGGATTCGCAAGCTCATGAGCCAGATGGGCCGCCAGCTTTCCGAGAGATACTAAGGATTCCTGCTGCTTCAGCATGTGTTTTAATTCCGTCACGGTTTGAGTCAATTCGGAATGTTTCTCTCGAAGTCGATTGCCCGTTTTGAGATTCTCATAGGCAACCGCGATGTGATGAGCGAATGATTGTGCACGTTGTAAATCGCTTCCCGTGAAAGGCTCGCGGGTTTCCTTTTCTGTAATGTTGATAAGACCAACCAGCTTATTCGCAGCAACCAAGGGCAGGGAAAGGAAAGAATAAGAATGGTAATGATTGCTGCTTTTTTTGACTTCTGAAAAGCGTCTGTCGGTGCGGATATCTTCCACTAAAAGTGATTTACCCTTTTCAGCGACCCACCCGGCAACCCCTTCATGAAGCTTGATGCGGGCTCCTTCCATTCGGTCGTGTCCGTCTCCGCGGGCAGATTTCAACGTAAGTTCTTTCTGATATTCATCCCAAACGAAAAAAGAACCTGCATGAGCGTCGACAACCGCCAGAATGGAATCGAGTGCAAAATCGACCAGAACAGCCGGATCGCAAAAAGAATGAAGGGCAGCCAAACAATCAGAAAATGCTGCAGGCCATTCCCTGTCCGTGTTCCCTTGTTGTGCTAGGGGATGATGGACTGGGTTCATAACATTGGGAAAACGATAATGTATGTTCTCCTTCTGCAGAACTGAGCTGCGCGATGACAAAGTGTTCAAATTGTACCACATAGTATAAGAATTTCAACCCCTCTTGCTAAATTTCCGATCAAAGTCCCAACACTATACTACAAAAACAGTTAAGTGGTACGTCGTGCCTATCGTAAAAGGCTTCTTAACGATCCTGATCTCTTGCACGTCAATTTTTTCCGACACGGAATATTTCGAGAAACGTAGGAACCTGTTTGCTTTTTGCTTACGCCTTGGCAAGCACTTCTTGATGACTCTTAGCCATGTGGGATAGAGGGTGACCTGGATACTGCGCTAAAAAATCTTGATAAAGTGCAAGGGCCCGCTCCCGATCTTTAAGACGATTCTCTGTGATTAGAGCCTTCAAGAAAAGCCACCTTCCCTTCCCATCCTCACTCGTTTCACCTTGTAACTCTTGGTCTGCGCTCAGCATCACCTGATCCCAATCTTCCTTTTGGGTATACGCCTGAAACATGAACCGCTTCGCGTATTGAGCTATCTTCGAATGCGGATCTTCCGCTACCAACTTTTTATAATGCGCAATGGCTTGATCCAAAGTTTGATTGGCACGTTCCACATCTCCTGTCGCTTTGTAATGAAGGAAGCGCGCAAAAGGAATCTGAAGTGCAGCGGCAGTCATCGAATAATTCGTTTCTAAATCGCCATAATAGCGCTCCGCATCTTCCCATTTTCCCTCGTCCTGATATGTCTTTCCAATTAAAAGTTTGATGTCCGCAATTTCGGATGGTCTCGTCTTAAAATAGTCCCGAAGCGCTCTCTCAAACCAATCTCTGGCTTCAGGAAATTCCTTTCTGAAGAGACGGAGCATGCCCGCATGCACCGCTGTCCTGCCCGCCAAGGGATGCCGGTCAAAAACTCGAAAGAACCTTTCATAATCAGAAAAAGCCTGCTCCGGGTTTTGATCCTTCCACGATAATTCGGCAAGGGTCAAAAATGCGAGTGGTGCAAAAGGGCTGCTTGGAAAATCCTGCGCAATCGAAAGCCACTCTTCTCTGGCTTTCTCTTTATGGTTCTGCGCCAAATGAACCAGAGCCATGGCATTCTTAATTGAAGCTGAGGCTTGAATCGGACCGGCCGCATCAAGCGCTTGTTCGTAATGTTCCAAGGCTTTCTCGTAAGCAATATTTTGATTCGACGTGTCTTTCAACTGTTTGTAATGCAAAAGAATGTGAAGCGGGGCGTAAAAACCTCTTTGATGTACGGGGTGGTAATCGGCAACTTCCCAATAGGCCTTTTCGGCTTCCGTCCAGCGCCCTTCTGCTTCATAAAGCTGAGCGATCCTAAAACGAGCATTTGGAGCCCAATCGCCTCCTCGGCTAAAATTAGGAAGCACTTTTTTAAGGGTCTCGCGCGCTTCCTTAAATCTCTTTTGGGTGAACTGAAGATCTGCAATTTTAAAAAGACTTTCTGCCGCCTTTGGACTTGTGGGATACTGTTCCACTACCTTTTCAAACGATGCAATGGCAGGAGCTAAAGAACTTGCTGGATCGGCATTAATCTGCTCTGCCGTGACACCTTTGAGCACTTTCGTGGCTTGATAAAAAGCTTTTTCGGCACGATAACTTTCGCTGCTGCATCCGGTGATGAAGAAAGTGAATAACAATAAAAAGGTAAGCTTTTTCATGAATGACGCTTCTTTAAAAAGGGAATCAATAAACCCAAACCCATCAACAAAAATGTGGAGGGTTCTGGATGATGTGGTCCAAGAGGTATGTCAGTAATAGTTTTTTTTGAATTATCAGTAATAATTTTTGAAGTTGAATCCGGATCGAGTAGATCCACAATTGGAGGAATAAATGGGTTGCCTCCACTTCCGCCTCCACCGCCACCTGAACTGCCTCCTCCACCGACGCTCACTAAAAGAAGTATGAGGCCGACGACAAGACCTGTTGTCAGCACAACGGAACTCGTAACGATGAGCTTTCCTTTAGTCCAAAACGGTTGGTCATCGGTCGGGAGAATCAGCTCTTCCTGATCCGTTGCAGCGAGCTCTTCAAATGCAGGAATTTCCTCTTTTAAAACGTCGCTTTTGATGATTGCCGGAGCCTGTGACAAATCTTGATTCGAAAGGGCGCCGGTATCCGCAGCAGATTCCGTTGGGACATCATCGGCAGCCTGCGTATTCTCAACTGAGCGCAAGAAGTCCTCAATAATAGAACCTGCGTCTGGAATAACGGCGTACACCCGTGGCATGGGCAACGTCGCACAAATGATCCCAATCACAAAAGCTCTGAACATATTCTTCATGAGCTTCTTTCCCTCACCTTCAAAAAAAGGAGCGCCGCCGAGCACGTAACAAAAATATCAGCCAAAAGTGAAATCACAATTCCGCATGCAAGAACCCACAAGACGATCTCAGGCTGTATCTGAACAAATAACGGCGTATACAACCGAGCAAAAGAAATCAGAAACGCGAACAGCATAGGAACTAAAATCAAAGCACTCATCAGAGCGATATTTTTAATTCCAACACGAAATCCTTCCCCGAGCGCTCTTAAAAAACCCTTTTCGACGATAAGGATCGCAGGAATCAAGAACGCCACCAATGATTGTATCAAAACTCCTAAAATAAACGCGCCTCCTAATTGAATCCAGAGATTCTTAGGAAGAATCCATGCAATGCCTTTCAAGGCAAAAGAAAATACCGCATACGAAATCAGCCATACAATCACGAGTGAAAAATAATATCTAAAAATCTTTCCAGCAGCCGAAAGGATGGAAAGCTGCTCGCCTTTGGCGTCTGCTTCTATTTTTTTAATCACCAGGCCGCTGATAAAAACGCCAAACACGGTGCTGATCACAAAATGAGCATGACCAAAAAGCTTGGGAAGCAGCAGGAAATTATCCGGGTAATGAAGGAATCGGTCATTCCAAAACGTACGGATAATCGGCGCCAACACATAGGAAAATGGCGGCGTCGGTGCCGAAAAAAGAACAACAAGTGCAAGTACATCAAAAATCCCAATCCATATAAATAGGAAGAGAACGGTGGGGTTTTTTCTCAACACTGAAAAAACCTGTTGATAAATTTCAACGATTCGAGACCAAAAAAAAGTTATCCTGTTCATAGATTAACGTTAAGAAAACCAGCCTGGGGTATCTCACCCAGGCTGGCCAAGGAGTATGGTTCAATGAACAAAACACTGCTCAACATGAATGAACTCTTAGTTCCAGAATTTAAACTTTCCAAAACCTGCCAAACCAAGCAAACCGCTTAAAGCCATAAACATCGTGCTCGGCTCGGGGATGAATGTCGATCCGCACACATGATCGTCTTGATTTTCGCTTCCGTCGTCATAAGTGGCACAACCGACATTGGTTTGTGGAAACGGCACATTCGCTGGGGTTCCGAATGTACCAGTTTTAAGAAACATCTCAATCGCATCCGCACCACGGGCGTATTTAAAACCAGCAGGTGTATCACCCGTAGCACCACCATTATTCCAAATCAAGGTTCCGTTAGATGCATCACACGAACCAGCTGCACCAGAACACCAGTAAACTCTGTCCTTCCCCACGGGGTCATCGGGAGCTACACCGATACCTGGATCAAGATCAACGTTTAAATTCGTCACATAAAGTTGCACATCTGCCGGAAATGGTCCATACGGATCCGTCGGAGCACCATCCCCTCCGAAATCACTGAAAAGTGCGAGGCTGGCCCGCACTGCCGTCTGGTCCACATCAATCAAAGAGGGCGGCTTTTCCCACGTGGTTAACATAAAATAGACACCATTCTTATCAGGATCAGAATTTCCAAGCTCTTGAAGAAGCACCACATCGGAAATATCATATCTGTCCGTGATTCCAGCTTCATTATCATCCTGCACCTTCAAGTAATACTCATACAAAGGTGGTTGATTGTCCCATTCCGAAATATCGCCACCTGCGCCCAATAGACCATTGATCATGGGCACAGTGGGATCCACTGCGTAAGCTTGAGAAACTCCCAAACCTAGCATGACCATCACTAAACTTATCATGAACAGCGTTTTCTTCATTGTCTTCTCCTTTTTCTCATTTTTAATTTATTGCTTTATACGCTTATAAAGCCAATTACCTTCCAGTGCCCAACACAACTGCTTTAATCGTCATGGCAAGCACCATAAAATCAAGAACTGGGCACATCTTGCGAATGTAGAGAACGTCGTATCTCACTTTTTTTTTCACATCCGCGATCGTCTCGTCATAGCGGCGCTTGATTTGAGCAAGGCCTGTAATCCCAGGCTTCGCATAGAGACGCCGGTCATAATGAGGAATCAGTTTTCTGAATTCACTTACGAAATAAGGTCGCTCGGGCCTTGGCCCAACCAGACTCATCTCCCCTCGCAGCACATTAAAAAGTTGGGGAAGTTCATCCAGATGCGTTTTTCTTAAAAGCTTCCCAAGACGTGTAATGCGAGGGTCGTTTTCTTTTGCCCAAATTGGACCTGTTTTAGCTTCCGCATCTTCTTGCATGGTACGAAATTTATACATATTGAAAATCTTTCCTCTCATCCCAACACGCGTCTGCTTAAAATAGACTGGCCCACGAGAATCCAATTTAATCGCAATTGCAATAAGAGCCATTAGGGGACTGGACAATACAAGGCTCACCAACGAAACCGTTACATCTAAAGTCCGCTTAACTGCGCGCCGCCATGAGAGGATAATGCGCCCTCGAATCATTCTTAATGACTTGCTTAAAAAGGCGCTTTCAAAAATAGAAAAGAAACGGTCTTCCCAAGGAAGCTCGCCCGCTCGCATTTTCTGATAACGGCGGTAAAGGCGATACAGTTCCAGCTGATTTTTCAACTCAGCTACAAACCCACGGTCTTCAGCAATGCCTTCCGTTAATTGAATATCGCTCATATTTATAAGTTCTCCCTTCAAAATACAGACGAATACAACTATTGCGTGCCAGAAGAAGATGCACCATCCATGCCAAAAGGAAAATTAGGAGAAAGGTTTGATACTTATTAGGTAAAACAATGGAGTAAAAAATTTGCCCAAAACTAAATGCAAGAAAATTCCCTCTTTTTCCAATGGCCAAATGTCAAAAAAAATGAACACAATTTTTCTACTATCTCTATGAGCACCATAAGTCATTTTATTACAATGGGATAGAGGGGCTTCAAATGTATCGTTTTCTGAACAAATTTCCAAGAAAAGAGACATTTTTGAATCAGAAAAAATTGGAAAATCATAGACACAGTAGGACATACTAAGACTAAGTTAGACAATAGATTTCAATACAGGGGTGAGATTCTGTTAAGATAAGTCGATAATAAAAGCATATGAAATCCGAGGAGCTTCACGCGATTCTCCAAAAAGGGATTCTTGCGCCTTCGGCGGATAATCTACAACCATGGAAGTTCAAATTGGCTCAGGACCATGTCGATTTATTTTTAGACCCCCAACGCGTTAAAAATTTTTGTGACGAAGGACTTTTCGCACCCTACCTTTCAGCAGGTGCCCTGATTGAAAATATACGAGTGGCCTCAAGTTATACCGGCTATTGGCCCTCGCCTTCCTATTTCCCGCTGAAAAGTGACCCACTCTTTGTAGCATCCATATTCTTCTCCCCCATCACTCAAAAGGGTCACGCGCACTATGCCGTACTCGAAAAAAGAAATACCAATCGAAGGTTTTACGACGCCTCCCGCAAGGTCGACCGCTCGATCTTCACAAAATTAGACAAAATCGTGGAATCGGAAAAAGGATTCAAACTGCACTGGTTCCGGAAAAACGAGCCTTCTTACAAAAAACTGAGCCGCCTTGTTGGCGCTGCCGACCAATTACGATTTGAAAGCGAGAGGCTCCATGAGGAATTTGTCCAAATTCTTCGTTTGAATCAAAGCGATGCGCAAAAGACAAGCGATGGGCTTGATGTCAAAACGCTGGAAGCAGGGCCTGGCGCGCCTTTATTGTTTCATTTATTGTCCTCATGGAAACGCTTGAGCTTTCTCAACCTATTCGGAATGAGTCGTCTCTTTAATTGTTATGCGCAACTTCAAATGTGGAGCGCTCAAGCGGCAGGGCTGATCGTTGCCCCATCACACGAACCTATTCATTACGTCCAAGGCGGTGAGGTCATGCAGAAAATGTGGCATGAAGCTACGGTGGAAGGCCTGTCCGTTCAGCCCATGGAAGCCCTGCCTATTTTCATCGACAACCTAAATTTGACCGAGGGCAGAGACTTTACGGCAAGCCAAAGAGCACGCTTGGAGCGTCTTAAATCCGAATTTCTGTCCCTTGTCGGAATCAACGAGCAAAATGGTCTCATCCTTCTCTTCCGCATCGGATACTCAAGACAACCAAGTGCACGTTCCCTCCGCAGACCTCTCGAAGAATTCGTGTTATGAACTGTCATTGCAATGACAATTAGTTCAATTTTCTAAATTGTCAATGTGCCTCATCTTATGCTACCTTAGTGAGCCAAATGAGTCTCCAAACCTTTAGCTACGAGCAGGCGTTTGACCGCAATATCGGCTGGCTTACTCAAGAGGAACAAACTAAACTCCGCCAATCTTCTGTCGCCATTGCGGGCCTTGGCGGCGCGGGTGGTTTCCAAGCTCAAGTGTTCGCGCGGCTCGGGGTCGGCCGTTTCAAGATCGCAGACTTCGATGCGTTCCAACTGACCAATATCAACCGTCAAATTGGCGCTTCCGTCGAAACGCTCGGACAGGCTAAAGTTTCTGTTATTCGCGACCTGATTCTCGCTATCAATCCTGAAGCTCAAGTGGAAATTTTTGAGGAAGGGATTTCAACCCATACCATTGACCGTTTTCTTGGGTCGGTCGATCTTGCTCTGGACGGCATTGATTTCTTCGCTCAAAAAACCAAGCTGCTTTACTTTAAAACATGCTACGAAAAAAAAATTGTTGCGCTTACCTCTTGCCCGCTTGGTTTCGGCGCTTCCCTACTCATTTTTTCACCTGATGGGATGAAATATGAAGATTACTTCGATCTCCAAGAAGACATGTCCGAGACGGAAATGAGAATGAACTGCACAGTTGGACTCGCCCCAAGCGCCCTTTGTCTTCCATATATAGATAAAAAAGCACTCGACCTGAAGGGTGAGCGCGCTTCAAGCGTTGCACCTGGCCTGATGCTCGTCGCCGCCATTTCCGGAACCGAGGCCGTTAAAATCCTCACGGGCAAACGACAGGCCCTATTTTGTCCACACATCCTCCAAATTGATTTACTGACACAACGTGTAAAAAGAAAATATTACCCTTTAGGAATGAAAAGTCCTTTTCAGCGCTTCAAGCGATGGCTATACTTTAAGCAGTTGACTGCATAACTCAGCTTCATGGTGAAACAAATTGCCATTTTCTTAGCCGTTTTTCTTATCGCCTCACCTCTTTATTCTTTCGGTAAAGCACTCCCGGATGCCACTGAATTGTTAGAACAAATGGACAACGTGATTCGTGGCGCCTCACACGACATGACGGTTACACTTGATGTAAAAACGAAACGCTGGCAACGGACTTACAAAATCCGTGTTCAAATGAAAGGGGTAGATTACGCTTTCGCCAGAGTCCTTGAACCGCCCAAATCTGAAGGGCAAGGATTCCTGCGAATCAAAACCAGGCTCTGGCAATACCTGCCAACAGCGGAGCGCACGATCCTCATTCCTCCTTCTCTCATGCTGGATGATTTTTTAGGAAGCGATTTCTCAAATGACGACTTTGTGAAATTAAGTTACTTTCCGCGGGATTACAATGGTAAAATCCTGGGCGAAGAAAAACTGGATGGGTTTGATACGTATCGCCTTGAGCTGCTCCCAAAACCTGATGCGCCTGTTACGTACGGGAAACTCGAACTTTGGCTTAGAAAGCAGGACTCTGCTCCCGTTCGGTGGGATTTCTTCAATGAAAAGCTGGAACCGATTCGAAGGCTTCATTATTCTGAATTCAAAACTTTTGGCACCCGCGAAGTCCCAACCGTCTGGTACATGGAAAATTTAAGACAAAGCGATCGCAGAACAACCATTAAAATTTTAGAAGCGCAGTACGACATCGAAATTCCGGAATCCGACTTCAACCGCAAACACCTGGAAACATATCCCTAATGCTCCTTTTGAAGCTTGCATTCCTTAACATTGGTCGCAATCCGCGGAGATCAGCGATTACCGTTCTGGCTGTTGGCGTTGGTCTTGCGGCCCTCATCTTTCTTTGGGGTTTTAGCGACGGGACCAACAATCAAATGCGCGAGAACGTGATTCGATTGCTCACTGGACATGTCCAGATTCATGCCGCCGATTTTCAAAAAACGCTTTCCGCTGAACTGATTATCCCCGATCGAATTCCAGTCTTAGAAAAAATAAAAGCGCTTCCGCACGTTTCCTCAATGACGGAACGTGCCAAATGTGAAGCGCTCATTGGAACCAGCGAGAAATCACGGGGCATTCTATTAACGGGAATCGATCCCACAAGCGAGATCCTGGTAACGGACCTTAAGAATTACATAAAAGAGGGAGAATTTTTGTTGCCCGGCGATGAGCGAAAAGCAATCATTGGAGATCGGCTGGCAGAAAAAATTCAAGTTGGGCTTGGAGATAAAGTGGTCATCATGACCCAAGCTATGGACGGGACGCTTTCAGGGTATGCCTACCAACTTAAAGGCATCTTCCATACGGGAAGTCAAACATTAGACGAGGTGTCCGCCTATATTACTCTCAATTCCGCACAGGACCTATTGGGTCTTGGCGAGGAAACTCATGAGATTGTCGTTCGATTAAACAGGCGCGATGCCATTCCAACATTTTTAAGCGCAATTAAAGAAATTGTCTCACAAGATCAGCACGAAGTACTGACTTGGAACGAAATCATGCCGGAGGTTGAACAATGGGTCGATTGGTCTGAAGCGATTATTCGAACGATACTGATGGCTGTGATGATCGTGATTGGTGTCAGCATCATGAACACCGTCCTCATGTCTGTCCTCGAACGAACACGGGAACTCGGAGTCATGATGGCCATTGGAACAACTCCGGGCCAAGTGATTCGCCTGATACTTCTTGAGACTTTTGTACTCGAGTTATTTGGAATTGCGCTCGGTCTCCTGGGAGGTTATCTGGTCACCTTTTACTTCGGTCAAGTGGGAATCGCCTTTCCAGAACTCGAACGGGCTTTCTCAAGATCGTACATGAGCACGGTCACCTATACGCACGTAGAACCCTTTCATGTCGTTCAATCCATCCTTATCCTTTTGATCATGACCTCCTTTATTGGCCTCTACCCCGCGTGGAAAGCAGGACGCATGGAACCAATTAAGGCCATCTATCGCCCCTAACATGCCAATCGTTCAAGTGAATAACGTCACGAAAGTGTTCAAAGAACGTTCCAATTCCATACCCGTTTACGCTTTGGCTTCCGTCTCGATCGAGATCGAAGAGGGAGCGTTCACTGCCGTGTGCGGTCCGTCAGGCTCTGGAAAAACGACCCTCCTGAACCTGATCGGCTGCTTAGATCGCCCCACAGAGGGAACCATCACCTTGGGCGGAGAGGCGATCAGCTCACTTCCGCAGCGAAAATTATCGGCATTAAGGCTTAACAAAATTGGATTCATCTTTCAAGAGTACAATTTAATCCCTACGCTTACAGCGATTGAAAATGTAGAATATGTCCTATGGCTCCAGAAAGTTTCGGCCCATGAGCGCAGGAAAAGAGCCATTGAAATTTGCCAACGGTTCAAAATTGATAAACTCGTGAACCGCCGTCCGTTTCAAATGAGCCGTGGCCAGCAGCAAAGGGTGGCCGTGGCGCGGGCCATTGTCCACAAACCGAGCATTGTCTTGGGAGATGAGCTGACGGCAAATCTGGATCATAAGACAGGAACCGAACTCATGGAATTTCTAAGGGAACTCAATGAAAAAGAAAACATCACGTTTCTCTATGCGACTCATGATCCGGCCATGATGAAACTGGCCCATCGCATCATCTCGCTCCAAGATGGAAAGCTCATCAATGAAAAAGCCGCCATTCAAACAGACCTCTAGATCAGAGATTGCTTCGGCCTCAATGAATACGTTGCCTCGCAATGACGTCATTGCGAGCGGAGCGAAGCAATCCAGAATAAGAAGACCTTTTTCCGCACGTGACGCTATAGTCCTTTTGATTCTTTTTCCTGCTGTTTTATCGGCCGCTGATTTCGGACCGCTCGACACAGACTTTTCAGGCTATGTGAAAAGTTTGAATTTTTTCACCCAAACTTCAGGCTTAAATCCGGAACTGGTCGACCGACCGCTCGCGCTTACCAAAGAAAATTCAAACGTATTCAGTTCGCTTGAGCGCGTGCGTCTTCAGTTAAACACTTCATACAACATAACGGAAGAAAAAAGAGTCCGCCTTAAAATGGATTACGACCACCAACCTTATTTTGGTACATTTGTTTCAACGGGAGATTTCCGAATAGCCAAAAGGCAGACTGAAGAACGTCAGTTCTTAGACCTGAGTCAAACGCTTGTGGAAGAGGACAATGTGTTCTACGAACATAGGCTCTATCGAGTGAGTTTGGCTTATGAATCGCAACTCTTTGATCTTGAAATCGGCCGCCAGCAAATTCCGTGGGGTGTAGGACAATTTTTTACACCGACCGATCTTTTTAATCCATTCAATCCGACTCAAATTGAACTTGAGGAACGGGATGGCGTGGACGCAGTGAATCTAACCGTCAAGAAAGCCTTTGGCGTGAAAACACAATTGGTCTATACCCCGGGTGGAAAACAACTTCATCCCCAGCGTTATTTGGGACGTATTTCGCGCGACATCAAAAGCTACGAATTCGGCATCCTTGGGGGACGCGTGAAGCGAGATCATGCTTTAGGATTCGACCTTCAAGGAAACCTGAAAGGTTCCGCGGTGCGCGGTGAGTTTCTCTACCGTGAAGCAAGCCTCGAGAAAGATTTCATTAAATTTACGGTAAACGCCGATTACAATTTTCCTCACAATATTTACGGACTGCTTGAATACCATTTTAACGGGCAAGGACGCCGCGACCAAGATGACTACCAATTAGACCGCTTGATACGCGGTGAAATTCAACAACTGGGCAAAAATTTTCTGGCGACTTCCCTCGGCTATGACGCTACGTCGCTCATCCGTATTGAAAGTCGTGCCATCTGGAACATAGATGACACGAGTTTCTTCTTCAGACCTGAGATTCAATATGAACTCATGACGAACGTCCTCCTCACTGGCGGCATCCAACTTTACCTCGGAGCCAACGATGACGAGTTCGGCCGCCCCAAACATCTCTTCCTCGGCGAAGTAAAATACACGTACTAAATGAATCTTGTGAGATCCCTTCCCCCCTTGTTCGCCAAAAGGCGTTGGCGTAATCCGTCCCAAAACGCCTTGCGGACGAATCTCGCCGCGTTTTGTGGCGGATGGGGGAAGGTTAGGATGGGGGGTAGTCTTAACA
>JACQQP010000098.1 GCA_016206945.1 Candidatus Omnitrophota bacterium
CGATTGGGCTCCCCGGCTTCTCAGGAAGCGTGCGCGCGAAATTGAACGCAAGATGCGCGAGCTTGAAGACCGGCATGGAAGAGCGGCCTCCGAAGAAGAACTGGCAAAATCTCTGAAGATGAGCGTCGAAGATCTCAATGGAATTTACAGCGAGCTCAATTCAACAACGTTTCTTTCCTTGGATGAGGTTTGGCAGAATGACGACGGCAATAAGCCCATCTCAAGACTTCAAACGGTGGAAGACTCTTTGATTACCGACCAATTCAGCTACGTCCATCAATCAGAGGTTAAAGAACTCTTAGCTCAGGCTATTGATCAATTGCCCGAGAAAGAGAAGCTCGTAATCGTACTTTATTATTACGAGAATTTGACCTTGAGAGAAATTGGGGATGTGTTGAACGTTTCTGAATCGCGCGTGTGTCAAATTCATACCAAAGTCGTTTTGAGGTTGCGAAGTCTCTTGATGAAAAAAACCGGAGAAATCACACTCGAAGCATGAACGTCGCCTGCCCTTCATAAAGTTTTCCTCACGCCCCGCCGATATCATATTTGGGAGCCAATCAAGGCTTCGTGAATGTGAGTTCTCTTTATCTCATAGATAGGATGATTGATCAGTGTACTATGTCAGACGACGCAGAATGTGCGCTGCCCAAGACTGAATCGGGCTGGATGGGCGGCGTGCGCATGAAAAAAATTTCAAATCTGTCTCTTCGCCAAGAAGTGGACAAATACAAAAGAGAGATCGAGAAAATTCCCGATCCCAGTTTCGGCCGCATTCAAGAACTGAGAGAAAAGATTAAAAAGAAAACGTTGCTCACCAAAGAAGCTCTCGAAGAAACCGCCGAGCATTTGACCCGCCGCTTTTTAGGAAAAGATTAAGACCTTGTAGTCAAGTTGAGGGTCGGGGAGTATCCGACCCCTCACCCTGAGCAAGCCCGCAGGGTGCGCCGAAGGGTTTCCATTCCGCCTATGGCGGATTTGTCCGAGGCGAAACGCCACTGGACGGATTCGCCTCCCGCTAAACATCGCAGCGAGGCTCGCCACGAATTCTGGCGGCTGGCGAAAAAGGTAATCCTTCGACTCGCTGCGCTCGCTCAGGATGAGCCATCGGGATCATTTTAAAAAACTCCCCGATGGCTCCAGTTTGATTTCGAATTGGGAGTAGCTTACGGTGTGCCCAATCCCCGTTTGATTTTTCACTCGAAACTCATATAATCTCATTGATGAGCGTGAGAAGAAATCTTCCTCCTTTCCTATTGATTTTGAGTCTTCTCTCGCTCAGTCGCATCTTCCCACCTTTAGCTCAGGCGGAACTTGAAAATGGAGCCGCTGCAGATATTGTTCTTGGGCAGCCGGATTTTTTGTCAGCAACGGCAAATAGCGGAGGCCGGAGTGCTCGTACCGTCAGTTCTCCAGTCGGCGTTTCTACAGATGGAAAAAGGCTATTTCTTGCAGATCAAGGCAACACCCGCATTTTGATCTGGAACACTTTTCCAAAAACGATTCGTCAGGCCGCCGATGTAGTAGTAGGTCAAGTTGACTTTGCTTCAACGGGTGCTCCCAACCCTCCGAACCAACGTAGTTTAAACACGATTGTAGGAACATTTTCTGACGGAAAGCGGCTCTTTGCTGCCGATCAAAATAATCACCGAGTCCTCATATGGAATTCAGTGCCGCAAACCAATGGGGCCCCTGCGGATGTCGTTTTAGGTCAGCCTGGTTTTACTACGAGAGACCACGATTTCCCAACTTCCGGCGTCACTCCAAGCGCTCACGGTCTTCACAATCCGTCAGTCGTGTTTACGGTACGAGATAAGCTTCTCGTAGTAGATTTAAGTAATCACCGCGTTATGATTTGGCATAAAATTCCCACGACAAATTTTGCTCCAGCCGATATTGTCGTGGGCCAGCCGAGCTTTGGTCAACAGACCGCTAACAATGGCGGGAGAAGCGCACGCACGTTAAACAGCCCGGAAGGAGTTTGGACGGACGGAAAGAAACTGATCATTTCCGATTCCGGAAACCATCGCGTTTTAATTTGGAATAAGTTTCCTACCGAAAATTTTGCACCTGCCGATGTGGTCGTCGGCCAGCCCGATTTTGGCTCAGGAACGGTTAATATTGGCGGCCGATCGGACCGCACATTTAACGCGCCCCAAGCAATTACCAGCACGGGCGATAAATTAATTGTGGCGGACCGAAGCAACCACCGCATTCTCATCTGGAATCAAATTCCGACTAAGAATTTTGAACCTGCTGATTACGTGTTAGGCCAGCAAAGTTTCAATACCGGCACTGCCAATATCGGAGGGCGAAGTGCATTTACACTGAATAACCCGGAAGGCGTGGATTCAAATGGAAAAACCATTTTTGTTCCCGATGTGACAAATCAGCGCGTCCTTATTTATAACATAGCCTCATCAGGGATTAAACTTTCACCCCAATTCGAACAAGGTAAAGCCGTCCTCGGTAAAGTCTTTCATGATGTGAATGGAAACGGCGTGCAAGATCAAGCAAAGAGCATAGC
>JACQQP010000099.1 GCA_016206945.1 Candidatus Omnitrophota bacterium
GAGCGAAGCAATCTGACATGAAGTGTCATCCCCCCATGCTTTAAGCGCCAGACGGTCAAGCGGCGGACGCCCGCTCGGACATATGGCACCGCCGCTTCAACGTTCGCCGGTCGGGCGCTAGGTCTTGCGGTGCCGTACGGTCGGTACGGCGTTCGGTCGGAACGGCGGGGATCCATCGTGTCTGGATTCCCGCTTTTCCGCCAAAAAGCGTGGCGAGACTCGTCCGGACGGACTTCGCCGGTCTTGTGGCGAGCGCGGGAATGACAGTACGCTCCTCGCAATGACTGAGGAGTAAATATGAATGATTTTCTCCTGCTCATGTGGAAACCGTTTTTGGCGTGCCTGATTTTGACCGGGATTCACGCTTATTTGGGAATTCATGTGATTGAACGCGGAGTTATTTTTGTTGACCTTGCGCTGGCTCAAATCGCGGCGTTAGGCGCGACCGTTGGATTTCTTTTTGGTCTCGATCTTCATGGGCCTTTCAATTATTGGTTTTCTCTCGGCGCCACTTTTTTGGGCGCGATCATTTTTTCCTTAACCCGCACAAAAAAAGAGCGGATACCGCAAGAGGCAATTATCGGGATTGTCTATGCGGTATCCGCTGCTTTTGCCATTTTGATTTTGAGTCATTTCCCGGAAGGAGACGAAGAAATTCGGCATATGCTCGTTGGGAATATTCTGCTCGTGGATTTTAACGAGATTCTGAAGATGGCCATTCTTTACGGCATCGTTGGTCTTTTTCATTGGTATTTTCGGAAGACTTTCATTTTAATTTCAACGAAGCCAGAGGAGGCGATCAAGAAAGGAATATCTATCAAAGGGTGGGATATTGTCTTTTACTTAACCTTTGGTTTTGTGGTGACGAGTTCGGTTCAAATTGCGGGCGTTCTTCTCGTGTTTGCGTTCCTCATTGTTCCCGCGGTGGGCGCCATCCTTTTTTCGGATGATTTACCGAGAAGGTTATTTTTGGGATGGATTATTGGAACGGTGACGAGCGTCATTGGAATTGTCCTCTCCTATTTGTTTGACCTCCCTACGGGAGCGACCGTTGTTTGTACCTTTGGTGGACTCCTTATTTTGCTTACCGCTTCAAAAAAGCTTCTTGGAATCTAACCAGGTTTTAGTAAGATGAGGGGTCGCTGAGTTTTGCGACCCCTCACCCTGAGCGAAGCCCATGAAATGGGCAAAGTCGAAGGGTTTCCTTATAAGGTAATCCTTCGACTCGCTGCGCTCGCTCAGGATGAGGTCTCGCTAACACCTTATAGAAACTCCGCGAGGCCTCAGTAAGATAACGTCCTGAAAAGGGAATTTTGTGCCAAAAGAAACTGTTTTAGTGATTGAGGACGAAAAAAATATTCTTGAGCTTATAAAATACAATCTTGAGGAGGAAGGTTTTCGGGTATCCACTGCGAATAAAGGAGATTTGGGTCTTGATCTTGCGCGAAAACAGAATCCAAAACTTATCATTTTAGATCTTATGCTTCCCGAACTCGATGGAATTGAGATTTGCAAAATTTTAAAACAGAATGAAAAAACAGCATTTATTCCCATCATCATGCTTACGGCAAAAGGTCAGGAAGCAGACCGCGTTGTTGGGCTCGAACTCGGCGCTGATGATTACGTTACAAAACCATTTAGCCCACGCGAGTTAGTTGCAAGAGTGAAAGCCGTACTTCGCCGAGTTCAGGAAAAGCCGAAAAAAGAAACTTTTAAAATCGGATCCCTTGAAATTGATTTTGGCAAACATTTAGTGATGATCAAGAAAAAATCGGTAGGACTTACTTCGAAGGAGTATGATCTTCTTAAAACATTGCTTGAAGCGAATGGAAGGGTTTTAAGCCGCGAATTCTTACTGGATAGGGTTTGGGGCTATGATAAATCACTGAATATCGAGACCCGCACGGTGGATATGCATATTGGTCAGCTTCGAAAAAAACTTAAACATGAAGCCGACCGAATTCTGACTGTAAAAAATGCCGGATACCGGTTCGACGATGATCCTACCACCTGACTCTCCCCCGAAGGGGGATTTATTAAAGTCCAAGCAAACAATCGGCCTTACGGGCCGAAGTCAGGTGATGGGATGAGCATTGATCCTCTTGTCCTCAGTTTCATAGCTGGTGCGCTCCTCAGCCTTTTACTCTATCTCGTATTCTCCCATTGGCGTAAGAGGCGCGAAGTTTCGCAGTCAGATGTGGTGAGTCCTATTGCGTCCACACAGAAAACGAGAGTTGCCGAGCTCGAGGATGAGAAGACCAAAATTTCTGCCATATTGGAGAATATGACCGAAGGAGTCCTTGCTGTCGATCGCAACAAACGGGTGCTGTTTACCAACCCTTCAGCGAATGATCTATTTCAAATCCGCGAAGGTTCTGGCATTGGAAGATATGTCCTTGAGATTGTCAGGAATCCTGCGATTGATCAGATGATCGATCAGGCAATTGCAAACCAGACGATCGTGACAGAGGAAATCGAGCTTCATTATCCAAAGCGAAAGATTCTGAGGGCAAATGCCGTTGGAATTCCGATACGTGATGGAGATTTAAGCGGAATTTTGGTGTTTTATGACATTACAGAAATCAGAAATCTAGAACGCTTAAGGCAAGAATTTGTCGCCAATGTTTCGCATGAGCTGAAAACCCCGCTGACTTCAATTAAGGGCTTTATTGAAACGCTTTCTTCAGGCGCTTTGGAAGATCGAGAACGCGCGAGGCATTTTATTAAATTAATGGAAGAGGACGCCGACCGTCTGACGAGACTGATTGGAGATCTCCTTGAACTTTCTCAGATTGAATCGAAGGAAGCGGCGCTTAAATTAGCGCCCGTTGATTTAAAGGGTGAAATCGAAAAATTGATCGCTCAATTTGATTCACATCTTAAAGCAAAGCGGCTTTCGGTAGAAACGCATCTGGAAAATGGCCTGCCTCTTCTCCTTGCAGATCGTGATCGGTTGAAGCAGGTGCTTCTAAATCTTTTCGATAATGCGGTCAAGTTCAATAAGCAAAGGGGCAAAATTATTTTTCATACTGAGTCTATTGGAAATCAAATCCAAGTTTCAATTGAAGATACAGGTCTTGGAATTCCGAAAGAAGCGATCCCGCGTATTTTTGAGCGTTTCTTTCGGGTGGATAAGGC
>JACQQP010000095.1 GCA_016206945.1 Candidatus Omnitrophota bacterium
ATCTTCCCTGATTTATCTTCGCGCGTTCCTTGATACGTTCCGTCCGAAGTAACAACCACAGCGGCTGAAAACCCTTTTGGAATCCATTCCTTGCGCTCTGATTTGCCGCCTTTCTTTTCAACAAGTTTTGTAGAGGTGATCTCGAGTTCTTTATCCACAGGTTTCAGCATGTCGTAAATTGTTAATGCAGCCACCGAAGCCGCTATCAAAGCTTCCATCTCCACACCCGTCTTCCAAATCGCTTCAACCGAAGCTGTAATCACAACACGATCCGTTTGATCCTCAAAGTCAATTTCAACAGAATCGATTGGAATTGGATGGCAGTAAGGAATAAGCTCGCTTGTTTTTTTCGCAGCCATTACACCTGCAGCTCTTGCGATGGCAAGCACATCTTTTTTGGGCAGATCGTTTGCCCTCAGGCGCTCAAGCGTTTCTGGCTTAGAAAGGATCGTGCTCGTCGCAACCGCTCTCCTCAACGTGTCCGTCTTATCCGTAACTGATTTCATCCCACCACCTCCATTTTTCGATGCAAAGCATCAAAAACTCGTAGAGTTTCAAAAGCGTGCTGCTGGCAACTTAAGGCACGCTTTTGTAATGGAGGTGGTGGGATCATATTTATCCTCCCACTTGGCACATGTAAACAACAGCTTCGTCTGCCACTGAACCGGTGAAACGATGCCCCTGCGGTTTCAACTGGACTGCCTCACGAATCAACCGCGTCAATTCCGCCTTTGATCTTCCTTCACGGAGTGGCGTTCTCAAATCGAACGTTTCCTCCCCGTGGAGACAGAGTTTGAGCGTTCCATCTACACGAAGGCGGATTCGGTTGCACTCGGAACAAAACGAATGAGAAATGGAACTGATAAACGCAATCCTCCCGATTCCATTCGGAAGCCCATAAACTTCTGCCACATCTCCTGTACGACTCGGCTCTGGCGCCAGGTCCGTCCACCGCAAGACTTCTCCCTTCACCCAGTCATTGGAAACAAAATACCTCTTTCCTGGGTCGAAACAATTTCGAGTTGGCATGAGTTCAATGAAACGGATCTCCACAGGGCGCTCCATGGCGAAAGCGACAAAGCTTTCGATTTCATCATCATTCATCCCTTTCATCATCACTACATTAATTTTGATAGGACGAAATCCAACGCGAATCGCCTTTTCGATCCCCGTTAATACAGCCTCATGTTTATCTAGACCCGTAATCCACTTGAATTTCGCGGGATCAAATGTATCTAAGCTAATATTGATTCTCTTAAGTCCTGCTTGGAAAAGCGCTTGTGCTTCGCGTGCTAAGAACACGCCATTGGTAGAAAGCGATAAATCTTTAATTTCAGGGAACTCGCTTATGCCTTTGACCAAATAAGGAAGATTTTGCCGTACGAGCGGTTCTCCGCCAGTCAGCCGAATCTTATCAATACCCAAATCCACGAAACATTCTGCAAGACGGAGAATTTCCTCATAAGTTAAAATTTTTGTTCGGCAAGTTAATGGAAATCCGCCGGGTGGGACACAATAACAGCATCGCAAATTACAGCGGTCTGTAAGGGAAATTCTTAGGTAAGAAATTCGGCGGCCAAAAGAATCTACTAAATAGTCCTGAACCACTTCCCCTCTCCTTTCCAATTCTCCAGCACTAATTTTACATTTGATTGGACTCGTAAAATTAGTGCTGGGTCGGGAGGCTTGCGTCATTTCTGACGCAGCCCTTTCGTTTTAGATTCCCTGCTAGAGGCGGGTTTGAAACCCCCCTCTACATTAGGTCTCTAAAATCGGAGATCTTGTACTTTATTCCTTGGTAATATCAGAAAACGTTTTCTTAAACTCTTTAATCCCCTGCCCCAATCCTCTTGCAATTTCCGGTATCCTCTTCGCACCGAAAAGGAGCAGAATCACAAGGAAAATAAGCATGAGTTCCATCGGTCCTGGCATATGCATTTGTACTACCCCCTTCAACTCTAGCTGAATAATACATGAGGCCCAAAAGCGGGTCTGTGACGGCCATCACATACATTAACGCTCTAATAACTATTTATTGGAAGTGATGGCTGCCCGAGTACAAATAAATAGACGACTGTCACTTAATGAATCTCGGGACGGAGATCACTTTAAGGTAGGAAATTAATATCGGAGAATATAATCAAATTTAAGGAGAAAATCGTTCTTCTTTTTGGCTTGGGTGGAAACGCCGTACCAAGCTTCGATGGCGATATTGAAAGGAAATTTCCAACCGGGCTCATAAATAAAACCCCAGCTTGAAAGGAGATCGCGGCCATTATTGACGGTGATGTAATCTGTTTTGAGGGAAAAACCTTTGAAGATTTCGCGGTCAAAACCAAAGAAAACACCCTCATTATCATTTTGAAACGTAAACCCAAGATGGGCGCGAACAAGATTCCATTTTTCGAACTTCACTTTGTACGAAGTGACGAGATAGGAAAAAGGTTGCCCACTGATCTCTCGGCCGCGGTCTGTCCACGCCACGTTGGCAACTCCGCCTGTAAAAAGAGGCCAATTGCCCTTGGCGCCGAACCGAACGGGATCCAATTTCAACTTTGTCTGAAACAAATTGGCGCCTGAGTGATTTGGTCCAACCTTTCGATCCATTCCGAACTCGACGATGTCAAACAATCCTGATTTAAAACCAAGACTATGCGTCGGTTCGCTGTCATCAATAAAATCCGTATATTCTTGGATCACAACCGTGCGATGGGGAACCGTATCGGCCGTAGGAATATTATCCAACCCCGTTGGCGTCGCAAAAAGAGAATTGAAATGAAACCCCATGAAAAAAGCAAATGCCACAAGGCTGTTAACTATGAGATTCCAGGCTCTTTGCCTCATTTATCCACCTTTGCATTCGTATCACATTCCACAAATTCATACCTGCTGTTGAGATCGCTTCGCCGTACCGACCGTACGGCACCGCAGCACCAAGCGCCCGACCGGCGCTCGGTCAAGCGGCGTCGGCCTACAGCCTCCTCGCAATGACGAAGACGTCAATTCCCGCCGACGCGGGAGAGGTCGCGGGCGTTTTCTTCGAAGGCGGCCATGATCGCTTCATCGCCGCTTAAGCCCGCGCTCTTGACCCGTTCGAGCGCCTGGAGGACTCGTTTGTAATCTTTCGGCAGGATTTTCACAAATTTAGGGACCATTTCATCCCATAAATCAAGAATGTGTTTTCCCCGCTTGCTCGCGGTATATTGAACATGGCGTTCAATCATTTTTCGGACTTCTTTGATTTCATCTTGTTTTTCCAAACGTTCAAGCTCAACCATTTGTTTGTTGCAACGTGTCGGGAAATCACCTTTCACATCCAAAATATAAGCCACGCCGCCCGACATGCCGGCCGCGAAATTGCGCCCGGTCTCTCCGAGCACAACCACGCGCCCGCCCGTCATATATTCGCAGCCGTGATCTCCAACGGCTTCAACAACAGCATTGACGCCGCTGTTGCGCACACAAAAGCGTTCGCCCGCCATGCCCCGCACGTAAGCTTCACCGCTTGTAGCGCCGTAAAACGCGACGTTTCCGATGACAATATTTTCTTCCGGGACAAACGTGGATTCTTTCGGAGGATACACCATGATTTTTCCGCCGGAGAGGCCTTTTCCGAAATAATCGTTGGCATCACCTTCGAGTTCCAACGTAATTCCGCGCGGAACAAACGCGCCGAAACTTTGGCCGGCCGAGCCCGTAAATTTCAAATGAATCGTATC
>JACQQP010000093.1 GCA_016206945.1 Candidatus Omnitrophota bacterium
AGTTCCAACGAGAAAAGCTCCCGAGGTGAAGGGCATTTTTCTAAAGAGCCCGCCCATTTGTGAAATATCTTGCTCGCCGGTCGCGTGAATAATACTTCCGGCGCTCAAAAAAAGGAGCGCCTTAAAAAACGCATGTGTGGTTAGATGAAACATTCCAGCCTGAGCGCTTCCAAGGCCAACGGCCATAACCATGTATCCGAGTTGGCTGAGTGTAGAATAGGCTAAGATGCGCTTGATGTCTTTTTGGACGATGGCGTGAGTTGCCGCGAAGATGGCAGTAAAGCCGCCAATGTAGGCAATGATCTCGAGCGCAAGCGGAGCGAGAGCAAATAACGTAAACAAGCGCGCAAGGAGATAAACTCCCGCCGCCACCATGGTCGCGGCATGGATCAAAGCGCTTACAGGCGTCGGGCCTTCCATCGCATCAGGAAGCCAGACATGAAGAGGAAATTGAGCTGATTTCCCGAGAACACCGCTAAAAATAAGAAGCATCGCAGCCGTAATCCACATTTGGTGGGCGTGTGAAGCTTGAACAAAATGAGGGATGGTTTGGTCGAGTTCAAATAGATTAAGCGAGGGGAGTCCTCCGCCTAGACCAGAAAAGGTCCAAAGAAGTAAGATTCCAATGAGAAAACCAAAATCGCCAACTCGATTGGTCAAAAACGCTTTTTTGCCCGCATCCGCTGCTTCGGGCTTTTGATACCAGTGACCGATCAAAAGGTAAGAACTTAATCCAACAAGTTCCCAGAAGATAAAGAGCTCGAGAAGATTGCTTGAGAGCACAATTCCGATCATGGAAAAGGCAAAGAGAGAAAGTCCTGCGAAATACCGCCGATAACCTTCATCCTGCTCCATATATTCAAGCGAATAATAGAAGATGGCGCTCCCAACACCGGTCACAACGAGAAGCATGAGAATTGAGAGGGGGTCAATCAAAAGACCTAGTTCAATTTGAAAACCGGAGAGATGAACCCACAGAATCGAAAGCACACGAGGTTCAAGTACTTCACCTAGGAATAGAGGCCACGCGAGTCTCAAACTAAGAAGGAAAGCCAGAAGCATCGCGGAGCATGCCAACCAGCCCGCAAGCCGCCTTTTCTTTTCAGATACAAGCGGAATGAGCAAGAAGGAACTAAAGGGCAGGAAAAGAATCCACCAAGTCCAGCGCATGGCTAATCTTTCATGAGATTCAATTCGTTCGGATCGAGAACCCCGTGCTTTCGGTAAAGAAGAACGGCGATGGCAAGGCCGATCGCCACTTCGCTCGCTGCAATGGCGATGACAAAAAGGCTCATAACTTGTCCCCCCAAGTCGGCACGAGCGGCCGAAAAAGCAACAAAGGAGAGATTGGCCGCATTCAACATAATTTCTATGGAAAGTAAGATGATAATGATATTGCGCCGAGTGAGCACGCCAAAAGTTCCAATGATGAAAAGCGCCGCGCTTATAATTAAGTAATGATGAATCGAAATCATCCAATCACTGTCTTTTCTTAAGCTCCAATTGCGCTAGGTTGACTACGCCAAAGATACCGATCAAAAGGATTCCCGAGACAAGTTCAAATGGAAGCAGATAGGGGCCAAACAGTGCCTCACCGATTGCCTCAACAGTTCCTGAAAGGTCACGTTGTGGAGATGGCAGATCTTGCATGGCTAAGATGACGATCATCAATTCTGAAAGTAGAACAAGTAAAAAGAACATATTCATCATTTTCGAGAGGTTAGACTGAGAAGATCTTTTGTGACTTAGAACGGTTTCTCGATTCGGTTCGTCTCCAATTCCGAGCAGCATGATGACAAATAAAAAGAGGACGAGAATCGCGCCTGCGTAGATTAAGATTTGTATGGCGGCAACAAAATAGGCTTCGAGGAGTACGAAAAGGGCTGAAAGAGCCAGCATGGTGATGGTGAGCGCCAGGACGCCGTAAGTGGGCCGGCGATTCGTAACGACCATGAGAGCGCTTGCAATGGCCGTCAGCGAAAAAAGATAAAATAAAATTACTTCCAAGTAGTTCATTTTGTTGTAGATAGGACTGAGGCGTCAGTATAACAAAGCCTTCTTAAAAATCAAATGGGAAATAAATGCAGTCTGAAACCGGCCGCTTTACAGACGTATGCTGCGGTGTACAATGAAGGCATGCAGATCCAGGTTCCGATTGAATGGGTTCAAGCGGCGTTGATTTCTGTTGCTTCTTGCGGAATAGGGCTTGGGGTTTTGTCGATTGCTTTACCGAAACGCTCGATCCAACTTTATCAATGGATGATGAAGAATTTCAATTGGCGTGTGGAACCGATCCATTACGAGCGAGAACTGCGCAATACAAGGGTTCTGGGCTTTTGGCTCTTCGTAATGAGCGTTTTGATGCTCGTTGCTTTATTCAAACCTGAGTGGGTTCGAGCTGGCTGGCTTGGCGCGTAAGAAAGACGGCGCGGTTATCCAGCACCTCCACGATTCCAGGTCCTACTCGGAAGTAATGTTCCGTCTGTGATTCGTCTCGAATCTTAATCTTCCCACCGCTTGAACGAGCCAAGAGTGGGGCGTGATGGGCCAGCACGCCGAAATAGCCTTCCATTTGAGGAGCAATGAATGAAGCGATCGTCCCGCTGTAGAACACTTTCTCAGGCGTTAGAATCTCAAATTGAAATGTGTTGGGCATAATGTTCACTCATTCTTCTCAACCCAATTGAGCACCCGTTCAGTCCAACTCGAATCCGGAGTGTAGAAGAGGCCATGTCCCCGGCCCGTTTGGAGGACAAGTTCTTGGCTGTCAAGGTTTGCGGCTTCGTCGAATGCTTCGCGACACGTTCCCGCTTCTTGATCCGCTGAGTCGTAGATCGACAGGATGCGGCCACGAAGATTGTGGGCATGCCCTTTTAAAAACGGCACATAACTTTCTCGAAACCTCGACCCGGATTTTCCACAGCCTGCCAAAACAACATAGTTAATTTCAGGTTCACTCAATAAGCTAGCAACAATCAGCGTCATCAGCCCACCTTTCGAGTGACCCATCACGGCGATGTGATGTGACGGCACGCCATCCTCCAACAAATCTTCGATTTGACCGGCAATCTTCTTCGCATACTCCATCGGATGAATTCTACCTTGGCGGACTTCACTGGTCACCTTATGGCCGGTAGCCTCAAGTGCACGAATGATTTTTTCATATTCGTAGCGGCCATGTTTGGGATGCTCCTCATTAAACCCACGCGTTTCGAGCCAAGCGCCGTGCATGTAAAAAATATATTTCTCAGGTGGTTTAGACTCTTCAGGAGACTCAGCGCACGATTCACTCTGGAATACCGCAGCATTCAAGATAAGTAACCATACGCTCAACGGGATCCAAAACCTAGTTGCGGTTATCATTGGCATTTTCGGTACTTTTCCACTTCCTCTTTCTACTTTTGGTCGAGCATTTCCAGAAGTGAGGGGGTTTAAAAACTTTCTCAAGCGTTAGAATCTCAAATTGAAATGTGTTGGGCATAATTATCCGACCCCTCGGGGAGTTTCCCCGACCGCTCAATTATCTTCGTCGATAACCACTTCTCTGAAATTTTTTGCGTAGCAGTTCCAGGTCGGCTTGGTCTTGTTTGCGGGCTGTAGCCTCTTTGTTTAAAATCAACTCGTTTTTTCCAATGAAGAATGTCGGTTGCGTTCCGTATGTGCCACGAACTCGATGCTTCCAAATATCCCGAAAGGTGCAGCCCTTGATCGAGGTGATTAGATCGACGCGGACTGGTTCATAACCTAATTGGATGAACCGTTCTGGCTCAGCAAAATCCTTAGCCCTTATTTTCAACGAACCGAATCCAAATTCCTTCAATGCAGAAACGATTTTCCGTCCGTTCGTGATCGTTGGCTCGACCAAAAGATCCATGTCTTTTGTATAGCGCGGCCGAACGTGAAAAGCGAAAGCATATGCTCCTATAATGCAATAACGAACGCGATGTTTATTGAATAACCTTAATAACTCTACGAAGTCTTGCTCCGCCATTTATTCTTTTCCATTTCAGGTATGCTTCCCGGAGAAAGTCTACGGTTTCGACCCGTTCTCTTGAAGAGAGAGCCCGATAATACCGAACCTCAAAACGTTCGGCATCTTCGAACGATTTTGCTTTGTGCACCCAGATTTTTTTCACGCGGTCACTTTCTCTTTTGCCTCTTCCAAAACCTCATCGATGGAGCCCTTCATATAAAAGGCTTGTTCTGGGATATGATCGAGTTCTCCGCCAACGAGCATCTTAAATCCGCGTACGGTTTCTTCGCGCTTCACATATTTTCCCTTTCGGCCTGTAAATTGTTCCGCGACGAAGAAGGGCTGTGAGAGAAATTTTTCAATTTTTCTCGCGCGCATCACAACCGCTTTGTCTTCAGGCGAAAGTTCATTCACGCCGAGAATCGCGATAATATCGCGGAGGTCCTTATAGCGCTGGAGCGTTTTCTGGACTTGGCGCGCAGTGTCGTAATGTTCTTCGCCTACAATTCTTGGATCCAGCATGCGAGAAGTGGAATCCAAAGGATCCACGGCGGGATAAATTCCGAGTTCTGCAATTTGACGCGAAAGTACGGTGATGCCGTCCAAGTGGGAAAACGTGGTTGCAGGAGCTGGATCGGTTAAATCGTCTGCGGGAACGTAAATGGCTTGAACGGATGTGATGGATCCTGATTTTGTGGAGGCAATTCGCTCTTGAAGCTGGGCCATTTCGGTTCCAAGTGTCGGCTGATATCCCACGGCGGAAGGCATTCGGCCGAGGAGCGCTGATACTTCAGAGCCCGCCTGAACGAAACGGAAAATGTTGTCGATAAATACAAGCACATCTTGGTGAGCCTCATCTCGGAAATATTCAGCCATGGTGAGCCCGCTCAAACCTACGCGAAGCCTTGCGCCGGGCGGCTCGTTCATTTGGCCGAAGACCAGCGCCGTTTTGCTTACCACCCCTGATTGATTCAATTCAAGCCAAAGATCATTTCCCTCGCGCGTCCGTTCTCCAACGCCGCAGAAGACCGAAACACCACCATGTTCCGTGGCGAGATTATGGATCAGTTCCATAATGATGACTGTTTTCCCGACGCCCGCGCCACCAAAAAGACCCACCTTGCCACCTTTTGGATAAGGAGCCAGAAGATCGATCACTTTGATTCCAGTTTCAAAAACGGTGGTAACGGGAAGCAATTCTTCGAAGGAAGGAGCGGGCCGGTGAATCGGATAGCGTTTCTTCGGATCTTTAAGCGGGCCTTTCTCATCAATGGCATTTCCTAAGAGGTTGAAAATTCGCCCCAGTGTCTGGTCTCCTACGGGGACGGAAATTGGAGCTCCTGTGTCGATGGCCTTCATGCCGCGCACGAGCCCATCGGTCGAGGCAAGGGCGATACAGCGCGTAATGTTATCGCCAATGTGTTGGGCCACCTCCAGTGTGAGGTTGATATTGCGCTCGGCATCTTCAATCTTGACGGCGTGGAACAGTTTCGGCAGTTTCTCTGACTCAAAGCGGATGTCCACGCTCGGTCCGATTACTTGTACGATGGCTCCTTCATTCATATGTTTTCCTAGGTCGTCATTGCGAGGCACCAAGCCAAACGTGGCCGAAGCAATCTCAAAACTCCGAGATTGCTTCGCCGTACCGACCGTACGGCACCGCAACACCAAGCGCCCGACCGGCGCTCG
>JACQQP010000122.1 GCA_016206945.1 Candidatus Omnitrophota bacterium
TCCGCCTGAGGCGGATTCGTCCGTAAGGCGAATCTGCCGATGGACGGATTCGCCTTTGGCGAAAAGGGGGAGAGGGAAGGGTGAGGGGGAACGGACGTAACTAGATTTTAGGAAATTAAAAATATCTTTTCTTGTCCAATCGTTCAAAAGTATTTCAAAAAAACTGGCGAGTGTGCGCGCAATCGGGCTCGTTTTTAAACGGAAGCGTTCGTGAATTTCCACAGGAATCTCAAACCTTCGAAAAACACTCTGAATCACTTGGATATAAGGATCTGTGGTTCGAAACAAAACAGCAATGTCGCTAAAGTGATATTGATAGGCTCGTGCGAGCCGCTTAATTTCGCGCGCGATCATTTCAATCTCACCTAGAAGGCCTGTGGCTTCAAAGATTTGAATAACATTTTTGCGAGGCGGCATTTTTCTGTCATTCCCGCTCGCTTTAAGCGGGAATCCAGATTCTGGATCCCCGCTTTCGCCGCGCCAACCGCGCGGTGCCGTACGACCGAGCGCCCGACCGGCGCTTGACCAAACGGCGCGGGGATGACACTTCGTGTCAGATTGCTTCGCTTCCCCAGACGGGGCCCCGTATGGGGCGCTCACAATGACAGGCTCTTCTCGAAACAAACTCTGTTCTAGGCGTTTCAGCGTTTGATTCTGTGCTCTAAAATTATTTTCATTCATCCATTTCTTGATAAACCCCATGTCTTCCAATGCCGTTTGAGTCTCAATGGGAATTTCAAAAAGAGAACTTCTCAGCGGATCTTGATCAATGGTGAGCGTCACGGTAACATCCCCCGCATGGCGGGTCAGAAATTCAACAAAAGCGAGTTGGAGTCTTGAAAAATCGGAGAAGCCGTCAATCCAAACGCTCCTGAGTTTCGGGGCTGTGAATTCACCGCGTTTTAAACCTTCCTCAAGAAGCCGCAAAGAATCCCGCAGGTCAGTTAAGTTTCGCTCCTTAAGTTCCGCGTCGTAAGCTTCGTAAATTTGAGCGAGGTCCTCATACTTAAACTGAAACTCAGGAAACCGTTCTTGAAGATGCTTTAGTCTTCGTTGGAGTTCCTCGGGACGGATTAAATATTCTTTAAGTTCCACAAGGGTACGGCTTGCGAGTTCTAAAAATCCAGGCATTTGAGCAGCGTCTTTGAAATATTGAAAATCAAGCCGTCTAAAAATCTCTTTTAGAATGATCCTGCGCGTTACGTCGGTAGCAAAATCTATCCCGCCCAGCCTCAAAAATTCTTTGAGTGCACGGTCAAAGGTCGTGATCCGCCTTTGAAAAAAACCTGGAAGTCCTCGCCTTAAGACGAGATCGATCATGCGTGCCCGGTGTTCGGCAGTGGGCAGGATAAAAAGGATGTCGTCAGCAAGTGCCAATACCGGTTCCATAACGGTACCAGTTCTGGCCGGCCCGCCTGCCGGCGAGGCAGGGACAGGTTTTGTTCCATCGGCTCGAAAAAAAACCTGTCCCGTAACAGAACTGGTACCGGCCTTACTGTCCCGTAACAGAACTGGTACCGTCAATGCATCTTCAAACGCTTCGGTGCACAGGTGCGTTTTCCCGCACCCGGCAGGGCCAACAAGGAGAGTGAGTGTGGGCTTGACTGTTTGAACCATGATCTATAATGCGGAGTGGGGAATGCGGAGTGCGAAATATTTACTGACCACTCCACATTCCGAATTCCGAATTCCGCACTTTCTTTTACTGTCCACGATAAGTGGCAAAGGAACTTGCGGTTTCCCAGAGCGTGACTCGCATCACCGGCAATTTCTTTGATCGGGCATAATCGTAAATCAGTTTTGCAATGG
The DNA here is from genome assembly GCA_016206945.1 of Candidatus Omnitrophota bacterium. GTDB lineage: Bacteria > Omnitrophota > Omnitrophia > Omnitrophales > Danuiimicrobiaceae > 01-FULL-45-10b. Next base: position 1,810 of record JACQQP010000122.1, read on the forward strand.
ATTCAGCCGTAGGATTATCTTCCATCACGTAAAAACGTTCCCGTTTCTCCTGGAGCGCTGGAATCAATGGATCATCCCGTCTTAAAAGCATGGTATGATCAAGGGTTTGATCGATCCAGTCCTTGATCAGGTTGCGAATTTCAGAAAAATCTACCACCATCCCGCGGCCGTCGAGCTTTTCGCTTCCGAGCTCAACTTCAACTTTACCATTATGGCCATGCAAATAGCGGCAAGCACCCTCGTAATTCAAAAGCCTGTGCCCATAACAAAAATAGATTTCTTTGGTAACCGTATACATGGCGGATCGGTAATCTTAATCCGAGCGCGGAGGCCTTTCAATTAAACAGCTTTTACGATGTTCCATACAGCTTTGAGACAAAATCCTTAAACCAAATGGGCCTCACGATGAGAATATAAGCCGCAACGAAGGCTGTGAGCGGAACTGCAAAAGCAAAAAAATCTACAAGAACGATCCCAACCGCCCAGAGAATTCTTTCAGTCGGTTTCATGATATCTCCTTGTGTTAGTCGTTGCGCCTCAACCGCGGCGTAAATGAAGTGGTATTGGTAAATAACGGATTTCGAGCTGAAACTTGAGCATTGTTCGAAAAGCTTGGAAATTGGCTCAGGCCGTAGTTGCTTCTCAAATTGTAAGAACCGTCAAACCCAAGATACCTCGTATTAAAACGGCTTAACCCCGGAATCCCTTGCTGTAGATTTGCTCCGCCCGAGCCGGCATTGACATAGGTCTCGTGAAACGGCTGGCCGCTGTAGGCGGGGACCGCCTGACCCAGAGCGCCTTGCGTATTTCCTTGTGCTAACTGTGTCGCGGCCTCCGTTCCTCTTCTGACCCACTCATCGTAGGAGGCAGCAAACAAGCAGGAAGGCGTCACGAAAAGACTTATGATCACCAGAAGGTTCAACAGAAAACCTTTGACTGTGCCCTTACCCATAACGACACTAGATTACAAAAAGCCTCGAAAGGTTGCAAGAGGTTGTATCAAGCAACCCTGTGTAACTCCTTATCATGCTCTCAACTTTCCATTGGGAAATCGAGCATTAAATGTGGTATAAAGTTAAGAGCGCCTGAGAAAAATGAAACAAGAAATTAAGCTCCTGCAATTTTTAATCTGCCGTAATTTCCGAGAGGAAAAACAGGATTTTTTTACTGCGGAAGCGATCCACAGCAATATCTTCGTCCCACGCTTTCCCGCCACACTTAAAGACTTCTATGTGGTTACCTGTTGGCGCAAGGATGATAAGTTCCACAAAGAAGTGATCGAATTTGAAGCCGCATACGGAGCGATCACCCGAACACCCCATACCGACATCGAACCCGTTACCGACAGCGTCCTCTTCCGTTGGCACAAACATCCCTTTCCGAAGGACTTCGCCATTGAAGAACCAACGATTCTGACAGTTCGAGTAGTCTTAGACAATCTAGCGCTGTTTGATTCGTACCTTCTCATTGAAAAGAAGTCCTGAGTACCGTTTGAAATAGTACCGTTAGTTTGGCTTTTCTATGAGTATTTCATCCAGAACCTGATCGTGAGGGTGCGGCCACTCCAGCGTTTCCACATATAATTTTCGTCGTTCCTCGTCCGTCGGCGCGAGTTGTTCATAATAAGGATCTCGTGTGAGA
>JACQQP010000096.1 GCA_016206945.1 Candidatus Omnitrophota bacterium
AACCCAGATAAGATGCGGATTTCAGTGGACGGCGGCATCACATGGGGAAGCGGGTGGATCGATTACATTTCGAATCCTCAGGTAACTCTTACAGGTAGTGACGGCCTTAAAGCAGTGCGCGTTGAATTCCAGGATAAAGCCAGCAACCTTTCCTCAGGCCTCATCAGTGATACGATTACGCTCGATACCACACTTCCAACAGGGACGATTACGATCGCAGGAGGAAGCGATTTCACCAAAACAGCTTTAGTCCAACTTACCCTCACTCAAGCAGAAGTGAACCCAGATAAGATGCGGATTTCAGTGGACGGCGGCATCACATGGGGAAGCGGGTGGATCGATTACATTTCGAATCCTCAGGTAACTCTTACAGGTAGTGACGGCCTTAAAGCAGTGCGTGTTGAATTTCGAGATAAAGCACAGAATGTCTCAACTGCACTGATTGCCGACACCATCACCTTGGATACCACTCCTCCTGAAGGCACGGTTACCATCAATGACAATGCGCAGTACACCAAAACCACCTCCATCAATCTCACTCTTACTTATACAGAAGCCAATGGTATCCAAGAGATGTGTTTCTCAGAGTCCGCCGCAGGGCCTTGGAATGTTTGCAGTGGCTATTCAGATACCTCTCCTTTTACGCTTTCATCAGGAGATAACACAAAGACTGTCTACGTACGCTTGAAAGATCAAGCAGGCCTTTATTCCACCCAAACGCAAACCATTTCAGACTCCATTACGCTCGATACGAGAAAAGCAGAGATCACGAATGTCAATCATAATAGCAATCTGACCTCAAATAGTGCGGTGATGACTTGGATGACAGATGAAGATTCTGATTCTTTGGTTGAGTATGGTTTGACTCAGTCTTACGGTTCTCCACCAGTTTCGAATGCCTCCTTCCGTAAGGATCATTCACTTGCGATCAATAATCTTCAGGCGAATACCACTTATTACTATCAAGTTAAATCCAAGGATCAGGCAGGCAACATCAGCATTCCATACCAGGGAAACTTTACGACGCAGGGTCAAGTTCAGGGCACGACATTTGCGGACGATTTCAACCGCTCGACTGTCGGCACGAATTGGACTCCGGCCCAAGCCTCTTTTTCAATTGATTCAACCCAAGCGTTGACTCATTTGTGCTGCACATCACCGGGCGTTCTTCTCTACAACGGAGCCCTTGCCAGCAACGATTACGATCTCATAATGGATACCTTTTATACGGACGCGATGGCGGCGCGCGGTCTCGTCGCCCGCTATCAGGATTCGGCTAATTACTACATGGCCAAGGTGGGAAGAGACGGAGATGCCAGGATTTTCAAAGTGGCAGGGGGAGTCCAAACTCAATTAGGGCCTACTTATGATGGGCCCTGGTTTACGGCCAGTACTTGGCATCAGCTCAAATTTAGCGTTCAAGGTTCAAACCTCAATTTTTATGTCGATGGCGTCTTAAGAGTCTCCGTTCAAGACTCCACCTTTACTTCAGGCAAAGTTGGGATCCGATCCGATACCTATTACACGCGCTTCGACAACTTCACAATCACAGCGCCCGGAACACAACCTCCTCTGACTGCTCCTGCCGTGAATCCTGTTTCATCTTATACGAATCAAACGACACTCACCCTTTCGGGAACCAAACAACCAAATACCTCCGTCTGGATCAATGGAGTGGAAAAAGTGACCGCAAACTCATCCACCATTTGGTCTGCGCCAGTGACGATGTCAGCCCAAGGCTCTTATACCTTCTCGGTCACGACGAAGAATACGCTTGCCAATCAAAGCAGTCCCATCACGGTTTCCACCACACTGGATACCATAAATCCCAAAATCACAAGCACAGCCGCGCCCTCTACGGTTACTTCCACAACCGCCACGATCACCTGGATCACAGATGAGCAGACAGATTCTGTGATTGAATATGGGACTACCTCCTCGCTTGGCTTAAGCACCTCCAATTCTTCTTATGTGACGAACCATTCCTGGACGATCCGAAACCGCACGGACGGAACCACCTATTACTGGCGGGTGAGATCAAAAGACAGGGCAGGAAATACGGTTTATTCTGCGATTTCCACGTTTAAAACACTAACAACTACCGAAGCCACTGCCTCTTTTCAAGAATCAGGCGGGCTTCTTGCGATGGAAGGTGAGAACTACCACACAAGAATTGCCCGAAACGGTAAAACCTGGGACACGTGGGCTTCAGTCCAGGGCTTTTCAGGCTCAGGCTATCCTTTCGCGACGCCTGGTTGCTGTGTGAATCAGGACACGGGTTACACGACGATGAGCCCTGAACTTCAGTATAAGATCAACATTCAAACATCAGGCACTTATTATGTGTGGGTAAGGGGATTCGCCTGGGATCAATGGAGCGATTCCTTTCATGTGGGTCTTGATGGGGTGGGACTTTCTACTTCAGATCGAATCAAATATCCGAGTTCCATGTATGGAGCCTTTAATTGGACTAATCAGACCTTTGATGGGCCAAGGGCAACGATTGATATCACCACACCAGGAGAACACATCTTAAACCTTTGGATGTCCGATGACGGGACATTCCTCGATAAGATCATTCTCACGCAAGATCCTAACTTTACCCCGACTTCCTATGGCCCTCCTGAAAACGGACGAACAGGCTCAACCATCACAGTCAATCCTCCAACTGTGAATGCTCTTCCTCAGTATACGAATCAATCTTCCATTACTCTTTCAGGTACCAAACCTGCGAACACCTCGGTTTGGATCAATGATGTCCTCGTGTGGCCTTTGGATTCTGGAACCACATGGTCTTATTTGGCACCGCTCACAGAAGGAGCTAATTCCTTTTCCATTGTGGCTAAAGACAGCACAGGCAATCCAAGCACAGTAGTGAGCCGCTCAACTACATTGGATACGGTTCTTCCAGAGGGTACGGCTACCGTCGCTGGAGGAAGCGATTTCACCAAAACGGCTTTAGTCCAACTTACCCTCACTCAAGCAGAAGTGAACCCAGATAAGATGCGGATTTCAGTGGATG
>JACQQP010000097.1 GCA_016206945.1 Candidatus Omnitrophota bacterium
CGCTCTACTGAATTATCTACACGCATCTAGAAAAACCGTTTTTCTCCTTAAAATCTTAACCCCTGAATTTAGTAAGTACTTCCTAATAAAAAAAAATTTCTCACGCTCTCCTTACCCCGATACCCAAAATTTGCATTTTAGGAGCAGCGTACGTTAGACTTTAAACGAGACAAGAGGTTTCGTGAGGTTGTACGAATGAAGATAAAACAAGAAAAAGGATTTACGTTGATGGAGGTACTCTTTGCATTGGCCATTTTAATACCCGTCTGTTTTTCCATTATCGGGATTAATTATTATTCTGCGCGCGCGGCCGACAGCGCTCGCCTGACCACAACCGCAATCCACGATGCCCACACGGTCATCGAACGGCTGCGGGTCGAAAGTCAAGACGGTTTAGCTCAAGTGGTCGCTACCTATCCAAACGGTCAACCAGTACCAGCAGGCATTGCGGCAATGTCAGCGGAAAGCGGTGAACAAATTATCGTCAATTACGCCGATCCAGGCGCTGACCCGCTCGATGTGACGGTCACCGTAACCTGGACCGATGCAGGCCGTAATATGAGAAAAGACCTGGTGACTCAGATCACTCAGAGGTGATGAGATGAAACTCGATCGGAAAGGTCTTAGCGTTTTGGAGATGATGGTCAGCATGGCCATCCTTGGCATGATCACTTTATTTGTTTTTCAAAGCTACGATTTAGGTTCAAAAAGTTCAAATATTAACTATACGGAGGCCCGACTCCAGTCAGAAGCACGTAAAGGTTTCGATCGGATGCTGTTCGAACTCAGAAGTTCAAGCTACAACCGGGTAACGGTTCCGGCGGCAAATGTCCTCATATTTCGTATTCCACAGATCATTGATCCCGAAGGAAACATTACTCGGTGGTCGGGGCAGATGGAGTACAGTTTAGGGGGTACGAACGGTGATCAACTGTTGCGACTGGATCGCGCGGCGGACACGACGGACGTGCTTGCAAATGGAGTGACGAACCTCCAATTCGTAAAGAGCGCAGATCCAGACCTCCTTTCCATCACGATGCGAATTGCGGGAACCAGCATTCATGGAATTGGACTGCAAACCAATCTGACGGGGACCGTTGATTTTAGGAACACTTGATTTTAGGAATTGAGACGATGAAAAAAAGATTAGAAATAAAACAGCAAAAACATTTTGGATGCTTGGGGCCTGAAACAGGGATGGCGCTCGTTTCCTCCCTGGGAATGATCACGACCATTGCCACCTTAACCGTCGGCTTTCTGGCAAGCGGCTTGATCGAAATTCAAGCGGCCCGAAATTTCGAAGCTCGGATGACCGCCTTTCATCTTGCTGAGGGCGCCGTCGATCAAACCATTGTGATGCTTCGATCCGACCCGACTTATGCGGGCCTCGCTTCCACTGACTCCAGTAACTCGCGTATCGCGGGCAAATACCAAACCACGGTGACGCGTTCGGAAACCAATCCTGAAATTTATACGATCAAGGCCAATGGAAGTGTCTCCCAAAATGGGAGCAGCTCGGGAGGAGGACAGCAACGAAACATCACCGCCGTGGTTGAGATCGGCCTTCCAATTATTAGAAACCATGCCCTCTACGCCGATCAGACCATTCAGATGAGCGGAAACATTGTATCCGACAGTTACGACTCAAACAAAGGTCCTTATCAACAAGCGTTTGCGGGTAAAAAAGGGCATATTGGAAGCAATCGATCAGCCGGAAACACGATCAGCCTCTCGGGAAACGCAATAATCAAAGGAAATGCAAGTATCGGCCCCAATGGAGATGTGGAGCGTGGGATTATCACGAGCGGAACCTCCGCCATATTGGGCACGAAATACGCAGCCCCAGAAAAACAACCTCTGGACCCCGTCCGTCTGACCCGCGGAATCCAGAAGACAGCATCGATCAATATCGCAGGCAGCGAGACGATCACCCTTCCCGGTGGAACTTACTACTACAAGCAATTGAGCATCTCAGACAATGCCCAATTGATTCTCTCAGGCGAAACGACCATCTATACGACCGGGGATGTCAACTTTCATGGAAACGGCATCAAGACGGCCGAAAATCGGCCACCCAATTTGACCATTAATGTTGCTGGAAACCGTACCGTCTCGATCAAGGGAAGCGGAAATTTCTACGGCAAGATTTATGCGCCACAATCTACGATCAGCATTGACAGCGGGACCGGGAAGAAAAAACTCGAACTATTTGGTTCATTCACCGGAAATTACTTCATGAATTCCGGAAACGTAGGCCTCCACTATGACGAGGCCCTGAGCCAAACATTAATCGATGAAAATTTTAGTGACCAAATGAAATCCTGGCAGGAGCAATAAGAAATCCTCTTGAAATTGCCGCTTCCCACCTCGATAATCTAACCCTCTTTCCAAGTTACTCAGTTTCACCGCTTTATGAAAGTAGAGAGTGTCTGAAGCCATGAAAATAGCTGTTCTTGCGAGCGGCGGTCTTGACAGCGTTATACTCATCCATTACCTCCTTAAGAAAGGCGAACGGGTCCAGCCGATTTACATCAAAATGGGACACATCTGGGAGAAAGCAGAGCTACGGCGGCTGAAGCAATTTCTAAAAAGAGCTCAGACTCGAAATCTAAAACCGCTCGTCACGCTATCGCTTCCGACGGAGGATCTTTATCAACACCATTGGAGTCTGACGGGAAAAAATACGCCCGGCGCCAAATCTCGCGACACGAGAGTCTACCTGCCCGGAAAAAATCTTCTATTGATTGGAAAGGCTTCGGTCTTTTGTGCCACGAGAAGGATACATCGCCTCGCTCTCGGACCGCTCAAAAACAATCCATTTCCAGACGCGCGCCCCTCTTTTTTTAAATGCTTGGAGCAAGTCTCTTCGAAGGCGCTCAACTTCAACCTTAAAATCAAAACCCCTTTCCTCGGTAAATCCAAAGAAGAAGTCATGGCCATCGGCCGAAACCTACCTCTTCATCTTACCTTCTCATGTCTCGCACCCAAAGGTCTACACCACTGCGGAAGGTGCAACAAATGCACGGAGCGAAAAAAAGCGTTTCGATTGGCCTCGATTCCCGATGTGACACCGTATGCCCACTAAACCAATTGCTCTCATCATTCACGCGGGTGCAGGTTCGTACCCGAAAGATTCAGAACGTGCCGAGCGCATTCGGAAAAAGCTCAAAGATATTTGTAAGTTTGGATACGACTTCCTTAAAAAACATACGGCTGTCGAAACCGTGGTCGAAGTGGTTAGACAACTCGAGGACTGGCCTGAAACCAATGCGGGCACGGGTGCTATGCTTCAATCCGATGGAAATGCGCGCTTGAGCGCATCTTTGATGGACGGCCGGTTGATGCGCTTCTCGGGTGTCATCAATATCGAAAATATCAAAAATCCAATCCTAGTCGCAAAACTCCTTCAAGACGAGGCGGATCAAGTCTTAGCGGCTGAGGGAGCAAACCAATTCGCGCGCCAGAGAGGTTTTGCATCCTATGATCTCCGAACGCGGGAAAGTGTAAAAAAATGGCAGGAAGTAATGAAAATGAAAAAGGCCCAAAAATACGGAACCGTCGGTGCTTGCGCTTTGGATTCCAACGGACATCTTGCCGCGGCTACGTCAACCGGTGGCAAAGGAGGAGAACGCGTCGGCCGTGTAAGCGATTCGGCTCTTCCTGCTGGCAATTATGCCAATTCCTATGC
>JACQQP010000109.1 GCA_016206945.1 Candidatus Omnitrophota bacterium
CGTTTTAAGGTCACAAATTGTGACCTTAAGCGCTTCGATTCCTCCCAGGTCAATTGAAACGTAAAATCCCTCGGAACTCGCTTGGCGTTTCGCTTCACCGCCTGCACCAATACCTTAGTTTCAACCTGGTAAAGCTCGGCAAGATCATAACTCAACATGACTTTACGGCCTCGAATGGAATAAATCTTTTGTTCGACAATTTCGTGAAGAACAATACTCTTCATAGAATCCTCCCGCATTTAAATGCGCGTTCGAACAATTCAATTTGCGGGAGGAAAGGGGTGGCAGCTTAGTACCGCGTCAATTTTGATTTTATGGGTTCGCGGTACTGTGCAGATTGAAATTGTCGACTGACAATTTCAATCTTGACTGCGCACTAGGGTTTGAGTTAGGCGGTGTGAAACCCGATCCGGCCCTTGGGTTTTCTGGGCTCGGCCATCAGAGCTCGAATCGCCTTAAAGATACTTTGGATTTGAGAATCATGTCTTTCAACCTTTTGCTCAAGTTCAGATAATTTAGAAGCCAGCTCTTTATGAGTTGAGATCCATTGACGCAACCGAACGAACGTCTTAACGATATGGATGCTTATTTTTACTGCTCTTGCGCTTTTCAACACGCTGGCCAACATCGCTACACCATGTTCTGTAAATGCATGAGGGAGCACAGAAGCATGTTTCAAAGATTGGAACCGGTGCCAATTTGTCACCAGTTCTTTTTTCTCATCTTCCGTTAACTGAAACATAAACTCCTCGGGGAAACGTTCGCGATTTCGTCTGACCTGCCGATTCAGATATTTGGCTTCAACACCATAAAGTTCGGCAAGGTCTCGATCAATCATCACCTTATGACCTCGAATTAAGAATATCCTTTGTTCAACTGCTTCTTGTGAAATTAAGGTTTTCATAGAATCCTCCCGCATTTAAATGCGCATTCGAACAATTCAATTTGCGGGAGGAAAGGGTGGAAACTTAGTGGGCGTGGCCGTGATGAGCGGCCGTAACTTTGGTTTTCTTCTTAGACTTTTTCTCGTCTTCTTTTTCTTCGGGCTTGTCGGAAACGGCGGCTTCGGTGGTCAGGAGAAGGCCTGCGATCGAAGCTGCATTCTGAATCGTATTGCGAACGACTTTGGTGGGATCAATAATGTTGGCTTTCACTAAATCTTCAAAGGCTCCTGTTTCGGCATTAAACCCAAAATCGCCTTTGGCGTCAAGAATTTGGCGAGTGATCACGTGGCCGTCAAAACCGGCATTTTCAGCAATGAGACGAGCAGGCTCGCGAAGGGCTTTCTTCACAACCTCGACACCCGTCTGCTCATCCCCTTCAAGCCTCAATTGATTCAAGGATTCAATCGCGCGAAGAAGCGCAACACCGCCCCCGGCAACGACCCCCTCTTGAGAAGCAGCGCGCGTGGCATGAAGCGCATCGTCAAACCGAGCCTTCTTTTCCTTCAGTTCGGTTTCCGTGGCCGCTCCTACTTTAATGAGCGCAACCCCGCCCGTTAATTTCGCAATCCGCTCTTCGAGCTTTTCACGGTCATAACTCGAATCGGTCTTCTCCACCTGTTTTCTCAATTTCTCACAACGCGTCTGGATATCACTCTTGGAACCAGCCCCGCCAACGATGGTCGTGTTGTCTTTATCAATGATGACACGTTCTGCACGGCCCAAATCCTCAAAACTCACGGACTCAAGCTTAATCCCCAAATCCTCTGAAATGAAACGGCCCTTTGTCAGGATCGCAATGTCTTCCATGATCGCTTTTCTTCGGTCGCCAAAACCGGGGGCTTTTACCGCAGCGACTTTGAGAAGCCCGCGAAGCTTGTTGACGACGAGCGCCGCAAGCGCCTCGGCTTCCACTTCCTCTGCAATGACGAGAAGCGATTTCCCCGATTGCGCAAGCTGCTCCAGAAGCGGCACAAATTCACGAAGAGCAGAAATCTTTTTTTCGTAAAGTAAAATGAGCGGATCTTTCAAAACCGCTTCCATTCGTTCGGGATCTGTCGTGAAATAAGGAGAGGTATAACCACGATCAAACTGCATGCCTTCAACGAGCTCTACTTCGGTCTTGGTCGTGTTGGATTCTTCAACGGTAATGACCCCGTCTTTTCCCACTTGATCCATCGCATCCGCCAAAAGTTTCCCGATCGTAGAATCATTATTGGCGCTGACCGTACCCACTGCCTCAAGATCGGTTTTGCTGTGAACAGGTTTTGAAAGCGCACGGATGGCTTCAACCGCTTTCTCAACCGCCCGATCAATCCCGCGCTTAAGGGACATGGGATTTGCACCCGCCGTCACATTCTTAATACCTTCCGCGAAAATGGCTTGTGCCAGAACGGTTGCGGTGGTTGTCCCATCCCCTACTTCATCTGAAGTTTTCTCGGCCACTTCGCGCACGAGCTGCGCGCCCAGATTTTCATAGGGGTCTTCGAGTTCGATTTCTTTTGCGACGGAGACGCCGTCTTTGGTCATCTGAGGGGAGCCAAATTTGCGGTCGATAATGACCAAACGGCCTTTGGGGCCCAGGGTCACGCCGACCACTTTGGCGAGTGTGTCCACACCGCGCTTCATTAAAGCACGGGCTTCTTCTGAAAAAGAAATTCCCTTTGCCATTTACTTTATTCCTCGTAAACGGCCAGGATTTCGCTTTCTTTGAGTACCTTATGTTTCTTGCCGTCGATTAAAATCTCATCGCCAGCATATTTTCCGAAGATCACGCGCTCACCCTTCTTCACTTCAAGGGGCTGAACCTTTCCTGATTCCAAAACCTTCCCAGCACCTACGGAAACGACCTTCCCTTCGGTCTTTTCCTCCTTGGCCGTGTCGGGAAGAATGATTCCTCCTTTGGTTTTCTCTTCGGCTTCAAGCACTTCAACTAAGATTTTGTCGCCTAACGGTTTAATTTTCATTGCCTTTCCTCCTATTCAATGATGGCTCGACCGTCATTGCGAGCGTAGCGAAGCAATCTCGAGCTCGGGATCGCCACGCCCCGCTTCCGCGGGGCCCGCGATGACGCTGCGTTGTCAATTAAATTAATACATTCCCCCGCCTGGAGGCATACCCCCTGGCATGGCAGGTGCTCTTTCCTCTTCCGGAACCTCAGTGACAAGCGCTTCGGTCGTCAAGAGAAGACTGGCAATACTCGCAGCGTTTTCAAGCGCGGTACGCGTCACCTTTTTCGGGTCGATAATCCCTTTTTGAATGAGATCTCCATACTGACCCGTTTCGGCATCAAATCCGAAATTACCTTTCTCGGCAAGCACCTTTTGAGCCACCACGGAACCTTCTTCACCAGAGTTGGCCGCCAACTGACGAAGCGGCTCCTCAAGGGAGCGGTAAACAATCTGCGCACCCACTTGTTCGTCGCCAGAAAGCTTTAAATTGCTGATCGCGTTCCTGGCGCGTATGAGGGCTACGCCCCCGCCCGGAACGATTCCTTCCTCTACCGCGGCACGGGTCGCGTGAAGCGCATCTTCGACGCGTGCTTTCTTTTCCTTCATTTCAGTTTCCGTGGCAGCACCCACATTGACAACCGCCACACCGCCGGCCAGTTTCGCCAGGCGTTCCTGAAGTTTCTCACGGTCATAATCGGAATCGGTTTCTTCGATCTGTTTTTTGATTTGATTGATACGCCCATTGATGTCTACGGTTTTGCCAGCGCCTTCGATGATGGTGGTATTTTCCTTGTCAATCGTAACGCGCTTGGCACGGCCCACATCCTTAAGGGTGACATTTTCAAGCTTAATGCCAAGATCTTCCGTGATCGCCCGCCCACCCGTTATAACGGCAATGTCTTCGAGCATTGCTTTCCTGCGGTCACCGTAACCGGGAGCTTTTACCGCACAGGCAGCAAGTGTGCCGCGGATCTTATTGACGACCAAAGTGGCAAGGGCTTCGCCTTCAACTTCTTCAGCAATGATGAGAAGGGGCTTTCCTGATTTGGCGATCGATTCCAGAAGCGGGAGAAGATCCTTCATCGCCGAAATTTTCTTCTCATGAATTAATATGTAGGGATCTTCAAGGACCGCTTCCATACGCTCTGCATCGGTCACAAAGTAGGGGGAAAGATATCCCTGATCAAACTGCATGCCTTCGACAATGTCTAAAGTGGTTTGGACCGTCTTGGATTCCTCAACCGTGATCACGCCATCTTTGCCCACCTTATCCATGGCTTCAGCCAGTTGATCCCCAATGGTAGAATCCGAGTTTGCCGCAATCGTGGCCACTTGCGCGATTTCCTTTTTGTCTTTAATCGTCTTTGCCAATTTTCCAAGTTCCTCAACCACCGCGCCAACCGCTTTATCGATTCCGCGTTTGAGCGCCATCGGATTTGCACCGGCAGTGACGTTTTTTAAACCCTCACGGTAAATGGCTTGCGCCAAAATCGTCGCCGTAGTCGTACCATCCCCTGCGGTGTCAGAAGTCTTAGAAGCCACCTCTTTTACCATCTGCGCACCCATATTTTCATAGGGCTCTTCGAGATCGATCTCCTTTGCAACCGTGACGCCATCTTTGGTAATTGTCGGTGAACCAAATTTCTTATCCAAAACCACATTGCGTCCTTTCGGACCCAACGTAACCTTTACGGCATTCGACAGTTGATCCACGCCTCGGAGAATCGCCCGCCGTGCCTCATCTGAAAACATAATCTGCTTCTTTGCCATCTTAACTCCTCCTTTAGATATTAACTCGAGATAGGTTTAAAACTCATGATTCCGCGTCCGGGAAAAAATGACAGCGAATCTTGTTAGCACTCTACATAACAGAGTGCCAAAAGGGACTACATAATATCATCATCTTAATTTCTGTCAAGAGTCAAAAAAGAAAAAAGAAGGGAGATAACAAAAACCTACAAGAGCACTATCTCGCTAAAGCTTCCAGTCGACCGCCATATCCTGCCATATAAACTATACTTATGCACGACCTAGTTTTACTGTCTGAGTTAGGACCAAATCATTGCGAAATGACCTCTCCGCAATTCCTTCCCCCCTTGTGGGGGAAGGTTAGGATGGGGGGATAAGGTGATGTGTTCACCGCCACCTCTATCC
>JACQQP010000110.1 GCA_016206945.1 Candidatus Omnitrophota bacterium
GAATGACAGGATTCGACTAAGGATTCCCGATGCACGTTTTTCTCCATGGTCTATGGACTGTGGACTATTGACTGTTCCATCCTGCACTCCATTGCCATCCCTCGCTTTGCTCGGGACTGCTCCATTATTTTGGATGCCGTCGCCGTTCACATCATGAAAGACTTTACCGATGACGGCTTTTCCTTGTTCGAATTGGGGAGAGAGTTTAATCCCTGAGCCTGAGGCAATGTTGAAGATGAGGACGCGGTTGTTGGAAGCATCTGCCACAAAAAGCCTTTTACCATCAAAAGAGGACGGACAGGGAACGTTTGAGGATTTTGCCGATACACCTCCACTATTGGCGCTGCCAGATATAAAATCCGGCTGGCCTAGCACAATATCGGCTGAAGTGAAGTTACGAGTAGGAATAGTATTCCATATGAGTGTTCTATGATTTCCTGAATCTGACAGAATCATCCTTTTACCGTCCGAAAAAATACCCAGCGCTGCACTCAATGCTTGAGGGCCGAGTCCTCCGTTATTAGCAGTAGCCGAAACGAAATCAGGTTGTCCGATGACTACATCCGCAGAAGCAAAATTGGTTGTCGGAATTCGATTCCATATAAGAACCCTTTGATTAAATGTGTCTAGAACGAAAAGCTTTTCACCTGCCAAGGCTATCGATTCTGGATTATTGAGGGATGCGGAACCTCTGCCTCCGTTGTTTGCGGTACCTGAGAAGAGGTCAGGCTGGCCAATGACCACACCATCGGCAGAAGCAAAATTTGAGGTCGGAATTGTATTATAAATAAGAATTCTATTGTTTCCCCTGTCGCATACGAAGAGACGTTTGCCGTCCGATTGCACACTTTCCGGCGCAAATAATGTATTGGGACGGACTGCGCCTCCGTCGTTCTGTGCATTGGAAGTGAAATCAGAATGCCCAAGAACGATATCTGCGGGGACTCCATTTGCTTGGGGAAGGGAATTCCATATAAGGACTCGACTATTGAATGTATCAGCCACAAAAAGTCTTTGGCCGTCAAAAAAAACACCTCGAGGAGTGTTGAATTTGATTTGAGTTGTTCCAGAAGACACTGTGCCAAAATCCGGTTGACCCACAACGACATCGGCAGGAGTACCGTTAGAAGTTGGAATTTTGTTCCATATCAAAATTCGATGATTGCTTCTGTCCGCTACAAAAAGTCGTTTTCCGTCTGAAAACACGGCTCGCGCACTATTTAATTTAGCCGCTCCAGATCCGGAACTAGAAGTTGTGAAATCCGGCTGGCCCACAACCACATCCGCCTCCTGGAAGTTTTCAAGCTTCGCGTGAGCTAAAGGCGGGAAGATGAGAGAAAAAAAGAGAAGACTTAAAACAAGAGTTTTAAATTTGGTCTCGCGAACCATAAATGGTACTAGAACACTTATTTTTCTTCCAAGAAGTATAAGCTCTTTTGTGTCGGTTGTCCTCTCAATTTTTTCTATAATCTCCACGTATCGCTTAGCAGCATGACACGAATTGTCATTAATTAATTGGAAATCAGTACTGCACATTTAATTTTTCGTACACTTCACCGAAACCTTTCGTTTCGGGGCACTTTTTTCCGTCTCTCGACGGAAAAAAGTGTGGCGGCACCATTTATTCATTCTTTATTAACGAAAAGGAAGATGATCGGTGCAGCACAAATTCCTTTTCATACGAAAAGGAATTTGGCGGCGCCATGCTAAATCAAAAGAAATAAAAACTCAAGGACACCAAAAAAAAGGCGAAACCGTTTTACGGGTTTCGCCTTAATTAAGTCTCAATCTGAACTTTAAACCTTAATGGTCTCTTTACCAGGCTTCCACTCGCAGCCGGTGAGTTGGCCTGTTTGAAATGCTTGAAGCGTCCTCAAAGTCTCTTCAATGCTGCGGCCAACTGGAAGGTCATTCACCACAGCGCTGCGAACGACTCCCTTAGGATCAATAATAAAGGTGCCGCGAAGCGCTACCCCTTTCTCGGGAATGAGAACCCCAAAACCCTCTGAAATGGCATGATTCGTATCGCCAATCATGGGAAATCTCACAGGCCCTAAACCATGTTCCACCCAAGCCTTGTGCGAGAAAACACTATCCGTACTAACGGCAACGACTTCTGCGCCAAGACGCTTAAACTCCTCATACCGCTCATTGAAACCTCGAATTTCTGTCGGACATACGAAGGTAAAATCGAGCGGATAAAAAAACACCACAAGCCACCTGCCCCTGTAACTGGATAGGTCCACTGCTTCAAATTTTCCGGAAGGAAGCAATGCCTCAGCCTTAAGGGTTGGGATGGTGTCTGCTACTCGAATACTCATAATTTTCTTCCTCTCTTTCTAAGTTAAAGCTGGATCATTTTACAACGAAAAGACGAAATTTCAAAGCCAACTTTTCATTAGGCGACTGCGGTTTTGCCGATGCAAAACCACTGCGCAGTGACGGCTTAAGGAAAGCCGTCTACAGCGCTGCGTTCTTGCGATATACCCCCAAACCAAAAACGATCACCGTCAATAGCACAAGCGCATACAGGCCGTTTTCCGGTTGGATGGTCACTTGTTGAACGAAATTCTTAGCGATCATAGAAAAGGGGCTGTCTTCCACCTTAGCCAGTGAATCCGAAAAAGCGCGCTGCGCTGCTTGGCCCAAATAAAACACTCCCAAAAGCGCATAGACGGAACATACGGCGGACAGCGCCGAGACAGAGAAAAATACTGCGCCCTTTCTTAAAAAAGCAACGAAAAGCCCTAAGACAGACAAAACGTACGCCAGCGCCAAAGCGACAGGGACAAGTGCCCCCAAGATAAATTCGGGGGATATTTTTGACGTCGCCTTAGTTTCCGGCTCCTTAGGAGAAATTTCCTTCACGATATCCAGAAAATCATAATCAGGTGTTAATTTTTTGCCTTTCTCTTCCTTTTCAGCCGCTCCTTTTGGAACGGCGCTGACAACATCCCGGACACTCCAAGTCTTTTTACCAAAAGCGGGAAGCGTGACGCCCACGATGGGCAAAAAATAAGTGCCCAAGGCAGCGATCAAAAAAACATAAATAGCTGCGGTAAGAAGCCGATCGCGATTGAAACCTGTTTTCGCCTTGACCATAGATTTGCCTCCTTTTTACTTAGTGCAACAATTGACTGGTTTTCATTTGCCCTGAACCATATTATGAAACCATTACGCCTCGGGAATAAACTTCTTTATACGCCTGAAATGTTTCGTCATCAAAGAGCACAAAGCGAACCAGTTTTATTTCTGGATGAGTCTTTACATAGTCGCCGACGGTTTTAACTGCTATCAGAGCCGCTTCTCGAACTGGATATCCATAGGCTCCCGTGCTAATAGAAGGAAATGCGACGGAGCAAATATTATTTTCCGTACAAAGTTCAAGACTCTTGCGATAAGCACTGGTCAAAAGTTGAGCATCCGAAGCTCTGCCGGAGTAAACAGGCCCAACTGCGTGAATCACATATTTCGCTTTTAATTTACCTCCACCTGTGATCACTGCGCTTCCGGTTGAACAGCCGCGATATTTTTCTTTAAGCTCTCTCATGATTTCGGCCCCGCCTGCGTGGTGAATGGCGCCATCTACACCACCACCGCCCGCCAAACGACTATTAGCAGCATTAGCAATCGCCTCGGTGTCCTGCTTCGTAATATCCCCTTTTACGAATTCAATGGCCATTGATCACAAGGAATCGCTTTATATTAAAAGTATTTATAAAACTCGGCGAAGTTACGGGAATGCTCATCGATCCATCGGTGGGCTGCTTCTTCTTCGGTAATGACGCGGCCTTCATCTCTGGAAAGTGATTTCCGATACTCATCAATCTGATGGAGTTGTTCTGCCATCTTAACCTTGAAGACGCTATCAGGATTCGCGAAATAAATCCCTGTTCTGAAGAAACTGGACTCGCGATCCTGGCTGCTATGGACGACGCGGCCTTCAATCGTGAATACTTTATCGCGAACGGGCAACGTTAGTTGAAGAAGGGTGCCCAATTTGAAATATTCCGAAGACAAAAAGAGCAAGCCATTATCAGAGATATTCTTCGTTTTGTGAGGATGAACTGATTGGAAAGTTGCTTTGTCCTTCTGTTTGCTTTCCACCAGCACTCGGTATCGGACTGGAAGTTCTATCGCATGTCGTATAGTCGACCGTCTCTCCTGCCAAAGCATGCAGATAAGGTATCAAATAGGACCCTCCAAGTCAACGAACGCTTTAGAATCCCCGCTCCTGTCCGCCAGGGCATTTTGCTTCGCTTCTCCTGCGCTCACCGATTTTAGGCCGTTCGCCTGATCAAAAATCGGTGTGCTCGGCCTCACAAAAAAGTGATCGGGTCTACGATCTCTTTTTTGTGAAGGCGCTCCGCAAAACGCCCTGTCGGCCGTACCAATTAAAGTTGTAATGCCCGAGGCATTTCCAATCTGTCCTGGAAGCAGCTCAAAGGCGTCGCGTTTTCTATGGGAATAGAAAACGCAGCCTTTGCGCAGTGAAGACCGCTCAAACCGCCATTCATTTTTTGCGGTCTGAACGGTGCTGGAAGGACAGAGTGGAAATGCGCTCCAACCAGTTTTTAAGGGACGAGAGAAACTATAGGGAGACGGGTAAAACAAAATAAAATGCGGGCTTCGATTTGCAAAATAGAAATGTTCATGCTAGCGTTTTGTTAGGGACATTAGAGAAAATAAGTTGGTTGTCCTGCTTTGACAAGTGAAGTGGTCACGATAAAGGTACGTTGTCCAAAAGACAGCAAACCTGCCTGCTTGAGAACTCAAGCAGGTACGCAAACTCGTAGTAATACGGGGACGTTCGCCACAAAGCGTGGCGAACCCGTCCGAACAACGCTTTGGGACGAACCTCGACGCGTTGTTTGGCGGGCAAAGCCGTGCGTCCAGCACTAATTTTCATGTGACGTACTAAAAATTAGTGCTGGATTGGCAGGTTGCCGAATGACAGAACAAGCAAGCATCGTTTTGCTTGTAGTACAGCTTGTTGTGTGAGGCCGCCCCGAAACCCAACCGGTTTCGGGACTGCCAGTCCTCAAATCGGTCGGATTTGCCCCAACGCCCGATCGGCGTTGGGACTATCAGTCCTTGAATCTAACCGATTCAAGGGCGGATTTGAGGGCAGGCCGCCCCGGAACCCAACCGGTTTCGGGACTGCCAGTCCTCAAATCGGTCGGATTTGAGGGCAGGCCGAGTTTTTCTGCCATGAGGCGAAAGTCTTATCGTGCAAAAAAAACTCGGCTTTTTTATTGCCCAATAGGATCGGGTTCTTTAAATCTATAGATGGGACGATCCTAAGGAAAAAAATCAATGAACGGGATTGTCCCAAGGAGTTAGACGTGAAAAAGACGAAAAGGTTTAGAACACTTGGAAAAGGAAGCGCCATGATTGAGATGACTCTTATTCTACCCCTTGTCGTCATGCTCATTATAGGTGTCGTCGAATTCAGCCGTGTCCTCATGGTAAAACAAGTCATCACGAACGCAGCTCGAGAGGGAGCGCGCGCTGGCGCAATCAGACTTGATGACAGCGGCGCACTTTCAACTGCTCTTAGTGTCTCGCAAAATTACCTGACGTCAAGCGGCGTCAGCCTTGACCCTGCCACTGTTAATTCTTCATTTGTAACTACAGGCGGGAGTTCTGCCGTTGAAGTTACGATCTCATATGATTACAACTCAACTTTGAGCCACTGGATTCCAGGAATCCCTGGAGTATTAACCCTGCAATCCGCAGCCATTATGAGAAGAGAGGCATAAAATGGTACCGCTGAGACTGCCCAAAAACGAGAGAGGCGCTGTGGCTGTTTTAATAGGTATTTCCCTCGTTACATTCATGAGCTTGTTCGCGCTTTCGGTAGATCTCGGGCACATTTTCGTGACAAAGACCGAACTCCAAAATACAGCGGACTCTGCCGCTCTTGCCGCCGTGGTAGAAATCAGAAATGGACTGGATGCGGCGCGTCAAAAAGCGCTCGCTTTTGCTGAAGCTCATGCGGTCGCTGGAACATACATCGATATCGAACCAGGTGATATTGTATTCGGCCGTTACAACATCAACACCAATCAGTTCCAAGCAAACGGCCTTCCAACAAACGCTGTTGAAGTAAATGCACGAAAGACGGAAGGCGCTCCTTCCGGACCTCTTGCGCTTTTCTTTGCGAGATTTTTTGATAAGGATTTTTCAAATGTCCGCGCTCTCTCGATCGCTGTTTTGGATCCACGCGTCACTGGCGTCCGCGGAAAAAATCGACTACTTCCCTACTCGGTGGTTAACTTCATAGTGGATCAGGATCTTGATGGAAATTACGATTTGGGTAGTGTGATCAACATCCACCCGCGCAACGATGCTCCCGGAAATTTCGGTTTTCTCGATCTCGACGGAGGTTCTAATGACGTCACCGAACTACGCTACTACATCGAACACGGTTACGACAAAGATTTTACTATTCCGCCTGGCGGATCGATTGAAGTTCTTGGAAGCACGGGAATCGATGGAAACTCTCTTTTAAGCTCATTCCAAGCGATTATCGGGGAAGAAGTTTTTCTTCCTGTTCACAACTGGGTCCTATACCCGGGAAGCAATGCAATCTTTAACGTGGTTTCACTCCTTGCGGTGAAAGTGCTCGATGTAAAACTGAATGGGAATGTGGACAAGCGTTACATTAAAGTGAAGCTCGTCAACTTTTATTCTTCGGTTCTAGCAGTTGATCCGAATGCGCCTGAAAACAATAGCGTAGCAAAACCACGGCTTGTTCTTTAACAAAAAAAATTACGGGCTGAAATAAACGGCTCGCAACTAATAACGATAAAGACTCCTTTGTTCGAAAGGACAAATGAGTTTACCCGTTGCACGAGCAATGGGTAGGCAAAGTCGTCAAAAGACGGCGACGTTCGCCACAAAGCGTGGCGAACCCGTCCGACAACGCTTTGGGACGAACCTCGACGCGTTGTTTGGCGGGCAAAGCCGTGCGCCTAAACCCCAACCATTTGGTCAAGGAGATTAAATGGGCGTGGGACAAGGTAGGCAGGTTACCGAATCATCAGATGCGAGGTTAGCTCGGCAAGGGTCTCTTTTAGAGATAAAAAGCCGAACCGACCGCACAAATCGTGGTTAGTTCGGCTTTTTATTTTGGCCGCTTAAAAAGGAGGTGAACAATATGATGACAAGACTACTCAGGGATGAAAGCGGTCAAACCATGGTGGAATATGGTCTCTTGATCGCGCTCATTTCGATAGCGGTCATCGCGGTTCTGGTCGTGCTCGGCCCGCGCATCGCAGGCTTCTTCCAGGCTGTCGATGATCAGCTTGCAGCATCTACTCCACCGGCTTCGCCGTAACGTGGAGGAGTTCGGTCCTACAGTTCACCGCAAGGTGAGCTGTGGGACTTGACTCAGGGTGATGGAACCAAAAGGAGGTGTGAAGATGGCTCAAATGGCATTGGTGATATCAGGAATTGTGATTGCAATCGTTACCGACTGGCGAATGAGAAAAATTCCGAATTGGCTTACTTTCTCTTTGGTGGTCCTTGGATTCGGACTGAATATATTTGAGGGCGGCATCGCCGGCTTCGAAAAAAGTTCACTGGGTTTTGGCGTTGGAATTCTCCTGCTCCTACTTCCCTTCCACTCGGGCGGCGTAGGCGGCGGAGATGTTAAACTTCTGGCAGCCATTGGAAGTTTTCTGGGCCCCGTCCTCATTTTCAAAGTCTTCCTGGCAAGCGCCATCTTTGGCGGTCTTTTCGCCCTTGTCTTCGCCCTGAAAAGAAAAAAACTGGGGCAAATTTGGAGCCATATCAAAGCAAAAATCTTTTATCTCCTAATAACAAAAAAAGTCCTATTGGAAAGCGACGTGGCTAAAGAGCGGTTTTTTATCCCCTATTCCCTTGCCATTGGGTGCGGCTTTTTATTTACTTTATTGTTAATACTAAAAGGAGGCTAAACATGGGAACTTGGAAACGTTATCTCCCCTTTGCGTTCGCCGTGCTTTTCGCGGCTCTTTCGAGCTTGAGTGCCTATCAGTTTTTGAAAGACCGCGGAAATGTCTCTCACGCCGCTACGGCTGGAGATACGATGCCTGTCGTGGTCGCGAAAGTTGGGATCCCGCTCGGCAAAAAATTGACCGAGCAAGATCTTAAAGTTCTTCCCTGGCCGCGAGACGCTGTACCTACTGAAAGTTTCTCCTCCGTGCGTCCATTGGTTGGAAGAATTGTGAAAAGTGACATCATTGAAGATGAGCCCGTCCTTTCAGCTAAACTGATAGGGGATGGCGAAAATTTTTCCTCTCTGATCCCCTCCAACATGAGGGGTGTCACAGTTCCTGTCCGATACTCGCGCGCGCTTAAAGAAATCCTCCAGCGCGGAACAACTGTGGATGTCATCTCCATGACGGAGCACGAGATCGGGCCGCCCAGGACAACCGTCATTGCCCAAAAGGTGCGCGTCCTGGCAGTTCACGGAGAAGGTGCAGGTCTCGGTCAGGATCGCGATTCAAGGGACATGGAAGTCGTACTCATCGTAACGCCCAGGCAAGCGGGATCCCTCGTCACCGCAATGAATCACGGAGTGATCCAACTGGCTGTGAGGAACGAGGTTGACGAAGCAAGCGGTTCGATTGAAACGATGAGATGATTGGAAAAAAGGAAAGGAGAACCATGCCATGAAGGAACTATCCATTGTTCTGGTAGGCGAAGATCGTCACCTCGGTCAGCTTTTGGCCGAAATCAGAAAGGTGAAAATCGTTCAAACCCACGTTGAACTCGTGGCCCTCGATCACGCCAAAGAATCGCTCACGCGCATTCGCCCTCACTTAGTGATTTACGGAGACAATGGCGACACCGATCTTTTGGAACGTGCGGTCCATTCGCATACTCAATCATTTAATGAAATCCCATGGGCAATCGCCTCGGATGGTGCCGAAGTAGAACGCGTGCTCAAATTTTTCAGAATGGGAGCCGTCGACTTCCTCAGAAATCCCATAGAAACGCAAGAGATGAAGCGCTTGATCGGACGAGTCAAGGAACTCCATGAACGGAAAAACTCAAATGGAAAAGAAGAGAAGCGCAATTTGATTGGCGTTTTCTCAACCAAAGGCGGAGTGGGTTTGACCACCATCGCAACGAATCTGGCGGTTGAGGTGGCGAAGCAAAAAACGGGAAAAGTTCTACTGCTTGACCTCGTACTTCAGCACGGAAATGTAGCCGATTTTCTTGACGTTTCCTCCCAGTACACTTTGATTCAAGTGATCGAAAATTTCGAACGCCTGGACTCAAATCTATTGGAACATTCGCTCGCGAAGCATGAATTGGGTTTCTATGTTCTTCCCTGCCCCAAGGAACCAGAGGAAGGCGATTTTCTAACCACGAAGGAAATCACCGATATCCTGCACTTCATGAAAGGAACTTTCAACTCCATCATCGCAGATTTGGGTCACGAATTTTCAAAGGCCACCCTATCTTACCTGGATCTTGCCGATTTGATCCTACTCGTATGTACCCCTGACGTCCCGAGTTTGTACAATGCAAAGAGCGCCTTGACAACCCTTAAGCGACTCGGATGTCATGCGGATAAAATCAAAATCATCTTAAACCGCTTTCAAGTTAAGGGAGGAATTGAGTCTTCTTTGATTCAGAAGACGCTTGCGAACGAAATCTCGTTCAAACTGCCTGACGACCCTGTGAACGCTCTTAACGCCATCAACGTGGGAAAACCCGTTTCCGTGATGACCAAGAACTCGGAACTCGCAAAAAGCATCCGCGACCTGGCTTCTGCTTTGTTAAAACCGTTTCCTCTGGAGGTCCTCCATGTCGCTCAGTGAACGGCTCCAGGCACTCAAAGACGGCAACGGCGAATCCCGCAACCACCATCCTTTCGAAGAAAGAGGGGAACTCTTTCAAGAACTCAAGGCGAAAATGCACTCTGAATTAATCAATCGAATCGATATTTCCAACTTGATCAAAATGGAACGGGAAAAGGCGCGCCAGGAAATCAGAGCCATCTTGGAACAGCTTCTCATCAAAGATAGAATTCCGCTCAACCAAAACGAGGAGAAGAGACTGATTCGTGAGGTGGAGGATGAAACCTTCGGTCTGGGTCCCCTAGAACCTCTTCTGTCTGATCCCACGGTGAGCGATATTTTAGTCAACCACCCCAAACAAATATTCGTCGAACGATTCGGAAAGCTCGAGCTTACGGACATCGTCTTCCGCGATGAGGCACACCTGAGGCAAATCATCGATCGCATTGTTTCACGAGTAGGCCGACGGATCGACGAATCACAGCCCATGGTCGACGCGAGGCTTTCAGACGGTTCTCGCGTCAATGCGATCATTCCACCGCTCGCGTTAAATGGATCCTCACTCTCCATCCGTAAATTCAAACGCGATCCCCTCAAAATGCAAAACCTCGTTGCCTTTGGCACCGTCAATCACGAAATCGCAAGACTTCTCGAAATGATCGTGAAAGCGCGCCTCAATATTGTCATCTCAGGCGGAACAGGCTCTGGAAAGACCACGTTACTCAACATCCTCTCAGGATACATTCCAAACTCCGAACGCATTGTCACCATTGAAGACGCAGCGGAACTCCAGCTTCAGCAACGTCATGTCGTTCGATTGGAAACGCGGCCGTCTAACCTCGAAGGAAAAGGAATGATCAACCAAAGAGACCTTGTGCGTAATGCCCTTCGAATGAGACCCGACCGAATAGTCGTCGGTGAAGTCCGTGGTGCTGAAGCGCTCGACATGCTCCAGGCCATGAATACGGGACACGAAGGTTCTCTCACAACCGTTCACGCCAACTCACCACGGGATGCGCTTTACCGGCTTGAAACCATGATCCTCATGGCCGAGAGCAATTTAGTTGAATGGGCGATCAACCGCCAAATCGCCTCCGCCATAGACGTGATTATTCAAATCAGCCGAATGAGTGATGGCATTCGGCGTCTTGTGAGTTTTTCTGAGATTACGGGAATGGAAGGTGAAGTGGTTGCCATGCAAGACATTGCCATCTTCGAACAAAAAGGAATTTCATCTGATGGAAAAGTGGTTGGCGATTTCAAATTTACAGGAATTCGTCCGCGTTTTCTGGACCGGTTGCAACGGGCGGGTCTCCTTAAAGCCGACGTCTTCCAACTATTTAAGGAGCATGCAAAGACATGATCATTTTTTTCTGTATCCTGGCATTTTTTTCAGTCTTGTTTCTCACTTTAAGTGCTTCCAACATGATCCATGGCTCGCAAGATCGTTTTTACGCCCGAATCGCGGAACGCTTAAATGGCAGCGCAAGACAAAATTCAACGCTACCCATAGAAAAAAAAGAGCGGCTAAGTGACCTGGCCTTTTTTGATCGAATTCTCCACCATGTCATTGGAGTAAACAAACTTCAGGCCGTTCTGACCCAAGCAGGCCTCACCTTTACCTTGGGAACTTTTGTGCTCACGTCTCTGCTTTTTGGAGCATTGGCCTTTTTCTGCGGGATCATTCTCCAGGTCAATCTCATCGTTGCTTTTGCGGGTGCTTCCCTGTTTGCCGTGTTCCCAAGTTTCCACGTCTATTTAAGACGCAAGGATCGCATGAAAAAATTCTCCAGTCATTTTCCAGATGCAATTGGCGCGCTTGCGAGTTCCCTGCGCGCGGGATACAGTCTCCAAATGGCCCTGGAAAGCATTGTGAGCGAGGGAGGAGATATCGTCGCGGGGGAATTTTCCCAAGTGCTTTCCGAGTTTGAGATCGGCAAGAACTTCGAGGAAGCACTCAAAGGAATTCTCAACCGAGTAGACATACCTGAACTCAGACTTTTTATCTCGGCAGTGGTGCTCCAACGGGAAACCGGCGGAAACCTAGCGGAATTGCTCGACAATTTGGAATCCGTCATTCGGGACCGAATGCAACTGAGACGCGAACTGAAAGCGGCGACGGCGCAAGCCCGATTCTCGGGAGTGGTCCTGAGCCTTCTTCCGATCTTCGTGGGAATTTTTATTATGATCATTCATCCCGATTATGTTCTTTTTTTCGTACGGGAATCCATCGGTACCAAACTGCTCATGGGATGCTTCCTCGGACAGGTACTAGGATTCCTCAGCATCCAAAGGATTGTTCATATCGAGCTTTAAGGAGAACTCATGGACGGTGCATTAACGGTGGTTCTTACGTTTTGGACGGCTTTCTTCACATTTATTTCCGCCATGGAACTTTTATTTCGGGATCAAGACCCCGTGGCGAATCGCCTTGAAAATGCGACCCGGCTCCAGAAAAGCCAAGAGCTATCTATCGTCACACAAACCATGCAAGAAAATGAGCACATAACTCAAATCAAACGAAAACTCCTGCTCGCCGGCCTGAAAAGGAAATCGGATCTGTCCAGATTCCTCCTTTTTCAAAGAGTCTGTTACGTTATGCCTTTTCTCCTATCCATCTTTATGTACTTTTTCTTCAGGACCTCACCTCAAAACGTTTTGTTGCTCGGTATTTCTTTCGGAGTCATTTTTATCGTCATTCCCCGCGTCTGGCTTCTCCATACCATTTTCAAACGCCGTCAAGAAATCGCAAAATATTTTCCCGATACTTTAGATCTTCTTGTCGTAGCGCTTGAGGCGGGATTATCATTCGACAGCGCTTTGGTCAGAGTAGGTGAAGAACAAAGGCGAGTATCGACCCAAATCAGCCGTGAACTGCTGTTTACCAACCACCAAATCCTTGTCGGTAAATCGCGCGAGGAAGCCCTGCGCGCATTTGCGAAACGCTGCTTCGTCGAAGAAGTGGACAGCTTCGTGCGGGCGGTTCTCCAGGCAAATAAACTGGGATCGAGCTTGGTTAAAACGCTCCGCATCCAAGCGGATGCGCTCCGAAAAAAGAGAAAACAAAACATCCAGGCACAAATCCTGAAAGCACCCGTAAAACTCATTTTTCCGCTCCTTTTCTTCATATTCCCAACATTGCTTGTAATTATCTTGGGACCAAGTTTAGTTCAAATTTTTAGATATCTGAAAGTAACTGGAGTGCCATCATGATCCCAACCACCTGCTTTTCTCGCGTTTCATTCGGGTGGTGGAACTGTGAAACGCGAAAATTTCTTTCAGAAATCAAAGAACGCTTTGACTTAATACGAGGCGTTCTTTTAAAGCAGGTGATGGGATGATCGCGGCAAACATCACAAAACACACCGTCCTCGCCCAGAAGGTTTGGGCCGCCAGAGATTTTAGGGAAAGGATCGAAGGTTTAATTGTTCACAAGCCTCTTGAGCGAGGAGAAGGCTTTTTAATACCCCACTGCAAGGGAATTCACACGTTCGCAATGAGTTACACCATTGATGTAATTTACTTAGACTCCAATGGGAAAATTTTGGCTCTTAAGAATAAGTTAACTCCAAATTCCATCGGTCCAATTCACTTTAAAACGAATGCGGTCTTGGAACTTCCGAGCGGCGTAATTGATGAGACGAAAACAGAACGAGGGGATGTGATTGTGCTATCAGGTGCCGAAAAACCCCGGGATCAGGATCAAGAAACGGTTTTTGCTCATATGCCTTTTCATTTGCTCAAAATCCCTGCTTGAATCCTTGAGCAGATGAACAAAACATCTCAGAAAATTTTTCTTTTTACCAGAGCCATCTGCAAACGATAAAACAAGAGTCCAAGAATAAGGAGCCCCAAAACTGTAAGAAGAGCCTCCTTTTTTACATAAAACATAAGAATCAAACACGTTAACCCACCAAAAACAGGAATCCAAAAGGGCACTTGGAAAGAAGGCTTCTCCCTCGTCCGCAATTTAATCACGATCAAGGAAATATTCATCACCAGAAAAACAGAGAGAAGCAAAAAACTCGTAGATTGCGCAAGCACAACCAAGCTTCCCGTAAAGGCAAGCGCCACCGCAAGCACGAATACGGCACAAATGGCTTTGAGAGGCGTTCCCCGCTTTTCGTGGACCTCACCCAAGCTTGAAGGAACCAAACCTTCTCGCGCCATTCCGTAGAGGATTCGCGAGCTCATAATAAAATTAATCAACGCTGTGTTGGTTACTGCAAAAAGAGCGATCAGGGTGAACAAACCGGGCGGCAATCCAGGAAAACCTTTTTCCACAACAAGCACAAGCGGGGCTCCCGAAGAGCTCAATTCTGAAATCGGCACCGCCGAAACCGCAGCAACGGCGGTTAAAATATAGATCGCTGCTGTCACCACGAGCGCGATCACGATGGCCCTTGGCATGTTCTTCTCCGGCGATTTTACTTCTTCGGCTACGTTTACAAGATCTTCAAATCCAACAAAAGCATAAAACGCTAAAATCCCTCCTTGCAAAAGCGCGCTCGCGGGATAAACGCCCTGCGGAGGATGGATTGAAAAATAATCTTCCTTCCCAAAAAACTTGAAGCCGGCAGCAATCACGATTACGAGTCCCACAACCTCCACGAGGGTGCAAATGATGTTGGTCAAGGAGGACTCTTTCATTCCCAAAAAATTAATAACGCCCAGCACAAGAAAGAAGAAAAAAATAATTGCAAATACGGGAATTCTTGGAAAAAGAACCTGGAGATAACCTGAGAATCCATGAGAAACCGTAGCCATTGAGACAACGCCCGAAAGAAGAACGAGTAAACCGATGAGATAGGAAAACGCCGGTTTTTTAAAGGCCTCCAATGCAAAAACTGCCGCGCCGCCAGCGCGAGGCATTCGAGACCCTAATTCTGCATAAGCAAGCCCTGTCAGCGATGCCACAATGAAGGCGGCCACAAAAGAAAGCCACGAAGCCGGCCCCATGATCCCTATTACTTTTCCAACGAGGGCGTAGATTCCAGCTCCAAGAATGTCGCCAACGCCATAGGCAATGAGCGCAATGGCTCCAAGGGAGCGCTTTAGCTGGCCGGGCGCGAAATGGTTCACTTAGAATTGAGGTTCTTCAAACGGAATGTCGACGACGTTTGGATGATGATCCGAAATCGGCGTGAGAAGACTGGTATTCATCTCCTCTAAAGTCTCTCCAAAATGGGGAGCAAAGCGGTAAGAACCGGTTCGATCCCGCGGATCCTTGAGAAAAGATTTCACAAAAACCCAATCCAGGCGATACTTCCCGATGACGACTGCAACCGGCCGTTTCACGCTAAATGTAGTTTTAAATCCTTTCAGATCACGCTCATTTGAATTGGCAAGCGTTCCGTCATTTCCACTAATAGAACGGATCATATCGCCGCGGAAATCAAAAGCTCCGCCGTCGTTAAAGCGGTAATTTTCAATCATATCAAAAAGCGGTTTTACAGGATTTGGTAAAACAACCGGTATGTTTTTCGCTGTCGGATCCTGCAGATTCTTTGTCCACCTCGTCGTGAGGCGGCTCGCATTTAATAAAAGCGCGTGTGGAAGAAAAAGGCTTGTTCCCACGGAAACCCACGTCTCGGGGTTCTTCGCGAGGCGTTCCGTCACACGCCAAGCCGAGGTCGGGCTCAAATCGTGAGGCGCGGAATTGAAATCGCCCACCACAACGGTAGGGCTTTTAATATTCTTAATATAAGAAAAAATTTCTGCCATTTGTGCTTCGCGGCCTTTGGGTTGACACTTGATCTCAAGGTGGATATTAATGATCGTCACCGTCCCCCCGGGAACTCCGGGCACCGCTAAATCCACACGAAAGTAAATCCGCCCACCCGCTTTCATTTCGCGCGTCATCACATTTTTAAAAACTGTTTTTGCACCCGCCCGCCGTGTCTTCTCGACAAAACCAATCT
This sequence comes from Candidatus Omnitrophota bacterium, assembly GCA_016206945.1. Taxonomy (GTDB): domain Bacteria; phylum Omnitrophota; class Omnitrophia; order Omnitrophales; family Danuiimicrobiaceae; genus 01-FULL-45-10b. The sequence continues at coordinate 15,719 of JACQQP010000110.1, forward strand.
TAGGCTCCTCACCTCGATACCAATCATAAGCTTGATTTTTAAGCTGAAACACCTGGACTTGCTTGATCGGATATCGACTCAAAACGGCGCAGCCGAAAACACCTTTATATTGAACTGGATCTACGGCGTAATAATCTGTGGCTTCTTGATCTATTGTTCCGTCCGCATAATTAATTTTCTCAAGTCCGAGATAAACGGGGTCAATTTCAAGCTGTTCTGCACCGTAGGTATAGTTCATATCGAGCGCTTTCGCGAGTTCGCGAGCGGCATCGATATAATTCGAACGCTTCACGCCAATGTCCATTTCTTGAAGCACAATCACATCTGCATTGGCGAGCTTCTCCCTCTGGCGGAGTAGGTTTTGGTACACGCTAGAGCCCCGAGGCGCTTTTGCTGGATCAATGAGACTTTCAAACTTTTGGGCGGATGAAAAAGCGCTAATTGCATGTTGCATCTCATAGGACTTTTCGATGTTCCAACTGACAAGGCGTAAATACGGTCCCAGTTTGGGATCGCGAGGCCGATAGGGTTTCGCGCCTCGGTAGTAAGCTTCATTGCTGATGATGGGGGTTCTCCAAAATTGTTGGAGTTTTCTTGCCAAAAACCAACCCGGCTTCGGATGACGCGAAAGGGCTTTTAATTCTTGGAAGGTCAAAAAATTGGGTTCCTGATGCTTGACGAAAGGATGAATCGTAAAAATAACGGCGAGAAGCAGGGCACAAGTGGCTATGCTAATGAAGAGGGCTGGCAATTTCCATTTTGATAGTAATGAAGCGAGCTTCATCGGTGCGCAGATTTGATTCTATTATACGCTTAAGTTTTCATCATTTATACTTCCATCTTGTCGATAATTAAACGTCTCTTACACCAACGACAAATAATAGGAAAAATGGAAAAAGGGCGTGAAATTTTTGACGTTGCTATTATCGGCGGCGGAATCGCGGGCGCTGGGATCGCGAGGGATGCAGCGCTCAGAGGTCTTAAAGTCGTCCTCTTTGAAAAAGCTACTTTCGGCTCAGGCACAAGCAGCAAGAGCTCGAAATTGATCCATGGCGGAATCCGCTATCTCGAACTTGCTTGGCTTGAGTTAAAAAAGGGGAAATGTCACGAGGCGTGGAAAAATTTTCGCTTTGTTTTCTCCTCGCTTAAGGAAAGCGCCATTCTCGAAAAAATAGCGCCCGAGATGGTAAGGCCGATCGAACTCGTTGTCCCCATCTACAAAAAGGAAGCTCAAAATCCTTTGGCAGTTTACTTGGGAACTCTTTTTTACGGCCTTTTAGCCTTTCTTACAGGAAACCCAAAAACTCCGCGCATCCTCTGGGGAAAAAAGCCGGTGCTGCGCTTAATTCCGCATCTGAATCCGAAAGACTTGGCGGGCGGAGTCATTATTTGGGATCACATCGCCGATGATAAACGTCTGGTCGAAGAAACAATCCGATCCGCCATACAGACAGGCGCACAGGCGTTCGAACATGCGCTTGTCGCAACGTACCGTCATAACACGCAAACGGGGCTTTATGAACTTACGGTGGAACAAGGCGGCGCGACGAAATCGTATTCCGCGCTGAAACTCGTCAACGCGAGCGGTCCATGGATCGATAAGGTCCGGCACGAAGCTCATGAAATGGGTGGGAATCTCATCGTCCCCGTTGCGGGATCGCACATCACGCTCAAAAAATTTACCGACTACTCGGTGATTCTGAGGGCGCAGGACAAGCGCGTGTTTTTCGTGATCAATACGGGCGGATATTCACGTGTCGGGACAACAGAACGGATCCACACGGATCCGGACACTTTAGAAACGCGTGAGGAAGAGGTGGAATACCTCCTGTGCACCTTGGAACGATATTTTCCCGGCCTACATTTTGAATCGAAAGACATTATTGCGAAAGACTCTGGAATTCGTCCGCTTGCAAAACCGAGGGACTCCCAAATTCCACACGCCATCTCACGGGAACATGAAATTCGAATAGGCCCAACCGGGGTGATTCACGTGCTTGGAGTTAAACTCACTGACCACCGCCGCGCGGCGGAAGAGGTGGTCGACCGAATCGTCGTTGAATTAGTGGGGATTCGACCGGAACTCAAATCAAAAAAGACCACCACCCACCTTCTTGCTCTTCAAAGTTAAGGCTGTCAGTAGTGGTTCGACTTCCGCCACGAATCTTGGCGGATCGCTCACCACAGTGCTGAGCCCCTCGACTTCGCTCGGGGTGGTGAGCCTGCCGAACCACAAACATACAAAATCAAGTGAGTCGAAGCACTAGATCAGATTAAATTTTCGACTGCGGTTCTCGCGCTGGTTCCCTATGAAAAAATATGGGACGGCAAGAGCAATATTTCTCCAGCCGTTTTAAAAACGCCGCCCACCAATCCCGCTAAATTCACGGGAACACCGATCGCTGCTTTGGTTGTGTCTGCGACATCTTCAACGAGATCCGCGCGCGCACTGGCAGCGAAATAAAGTGAAGCTCCCAGTAAACAAGCTCTAACTAGAATATTTCTCATCGACTCCCCTCCTTGGCCCACCCTGGGGACGGCGCTAGTTATGGAGCCGTCCCCGACATCTTCTCAGTTACTAAAAGGCGGCTCGAAACGTTTGGGCAACGATGTGAAATGGGAAGGCGAGAATCTCTCCCACCACATTCACCGTGTCGCCAATGACGCCTCGAGATTCGCCGGATTTCTCAACAATCTTTTCTCTTTCAATCGTCGTCATATCTTCGCTTTCAGCTTGCAAGGGATCGGCCAGCGATGGGCTGGCTTCCTCCAGTGCAAAACCGAACATAGGCGCTGAAGACAATAGGACGACCATCAAAATAGCGAGTCGCCCGAGCTTTCTCTTATGCTCACGGGTGTAAATCATCGTACACCTCCTTTTCACTTAAAGAGCCCACATACGTCTTCTAAGCTGCTTTCTTCTTAGACGATTTTTGGAAAGGCTCTTTTAAAACAATCTTGACGCCTTTGATGGTTCCTGAACAAGCTTGGCGCACTTTATTTCCAATTTCTTCCCCTATTTCGTAAGCGGCCTTAACCAATGTGGTCGCGAGGTCTGAGGCTGCTTTTTCAATATCCATCCCTATCTCTTTCATCGCTTCAATCGCTCCCTCCATAAATCCCGTTGCTACTCGCGCTACATCACCTCCGAGGCTCGCCGCATTTTTAATGAGCAGCTTTGCCAGTTCATGGAGCGCTTCCAACACATCGTAGCCTGTTCGGCGGGATGTTTGTACCACGGCAAGTGTGAGTCCTTTTGCCACGTGTCCAATATCACCCCCGATTTCGAGAATCGCTTCAAGGGTATATCTGACAAGGTCCGACATCACATGAACCAACGAAGCACCAATTTTCCCGCTCGTTTTAAATATCTGCTCCAACATGCCTCCTAATGTGTCTACCAAAGCATTGACCGTGTCGCCGGTTGCCTTGATAGCCTCCTTAATTTGACCTTTTAAGGTGGTCTCCCTTTCTTTGTCGCTCATGGCACGTCTCCTTTCCGTATACTAATCAGCTAGCTAGAGCATCTTCAAGATTCATGCCAACCACTGCAAGTCATTTACTGGGAATTACATAGCACTGTTTTAGGAGGGATCTAAAACTGTAAGAATTTGGCTTGATCCGTCCGATTCATCAGACACTATGAGATGTAAACCGCAGGCGCCACTTTACCCGTCTTTTTCAAAGACGCCGCCTACTCGAGTACGATGTTGACCTGGATCAACCCCACTTTTGGATCTGCGATGATTTGAAAAGCTGATTTACTCAAGTCGACCCGACGATTTA
>JACQQP010000100.1 GCA_016206945.1 Candidatus Omnitrophota bacterium
CTATATGAAATTCTCGAGACTGAGAATGCCATTTCGGAAAAGCGAGATGCTCTAACCCTAAGATAACCCTCCATTTAAGAATCGATTTGTCTCTGAATGCCAAGGTCGCATGACCAAGTAGGGTGATTCAGTTCAGGCATATCTGTTTCCAGTAATGATCCAGCTCCCGATTTTTGATAACGGTAATCAGGCGGGCCATACTATCAGCTCCTTGCCGGATCCACTGGCGCGCCCGTTTCTTTTTGAGGCGGAAGGCGCCTAAATGATTAACCGTGCTTTCGACGATAGAAGAGCCGATGTAATAACCGCGCTGTTGATAGGACTCGTAATCGACGATCCATTCTTGATTGTTTTGGATGTAGGTTTTGAAGTCTTTTAGCTCTTTCAATTTCTGTTCTCTCTCAGGAGAGAGACTTTTCTGTTCTTTGACGATTAGCTTTGAGAGTTCGGCTAAAGTTTGCTGGGAGTCTCCCCGCCACAAGAACTCAGAGAGTTTTTGGCGGATCTCATCACGTTGTTTACGATCCGCAATGATTCTCAAGGCTTTGGAAAGATTCCGGGAAATGTGGTTCCAGTCCAAGATGCCGATGGCTTGAGGAAAATACTCTTTCTTGATGTCCCAAAGGCAGCGTTCTCCATCGGCAAAGAAGAAGACTTCTTTGGCTTGATCAACGCCCATCCGGTAGGCTGCAACTTGAAGAAGCTCCGAGAAATCTTCTTTGCCTCTGAAACTGGCCACGCAACGCTTGTTTAAAAGCTCAAAACGGTTCTTTGAAACTTCAGCCCGTTCATCGGTGAAGACAATGCCGAACTTCCCCTCAAAGCGCTTGCCTTTACCCTCAGCAGATTGGACGTACATGCCATCGGCTCCCAGATAAAGACACTTGGGCGCTTGAGGCGGATGCTGAACAAGGATTTTATCCATTTGCTCCAGCTCTTGGCTTTGAAGCCGTCCGATTTGAAGGCCCCGCCTTAAAACGATTCGTTCGATCTCCTTGGCGCTGATCGATATCGACCGAGTCTTCCAGAGGATTTGGCTTTCGGCTTCATAAGAGACAGCCAAAGGGGCAAGCTCCAAAATCAGCTTTTCCAAAGGAGCACTGATTTGAGCTTCGGGAATCAGGTTGGTTTCACTTAAAAGTCCTGCATGGCCGCAAGTCCGGCACAGGGCTTTCGGCCACTTCAAATTCAGCCGGCCGTCCAGTGTGATGAGATTTCTTTGTTTGGAGCCATTGCATTGGTGACGGGCTTCTTTGGAGCAGTCACATTTTAAAAAAACCGTTTTGAGCTTGGGCTTCAAGAACAGCTTTCTGGATGGTTTGCTCAACGGCTTGGGATTCGCTGATTCCGTATCCCGAATCCCCGCCCATTCCAATCTGATTGGAAAGTCCGAGCAGCTCTTTGGTTTGAGAGGAAAGCAATTGACCTGCGTCATCATAAAGCTTAATTTCAACTTGTAGTTTCATGCTGACTCCCTTCTGGGAATATCCCCAGATAAGGAATCGGCGAAAGCTTAAAATAACTGTTGGGAAAATCACCCTACTTGGTCATGCGACCTTACAAATCTCAGCCTATTGAAATGGAGTCACGTTATGAAGGCGATTCTATGAGGATTGTGTCTGCAGAGAACCTCAATTTTCGAGTCGCAAAAGATCGGCCCCTTGAAAAGGTAGCCGGTATGATCGCACCGATTCCTTTGGATGCCTATTTTTATCAGAAATTTCAAGAACAAGAGGCTCACCTGAGTACATGGCTGGAACAGTTTGACATGCGCTTAGGCAGGGTCGAACAGCTTATCTTGGACCTTAGAAAGATGGTTTTGGAATCTAAATCAAAAGACAGTGAATATGAAAAATAGAAGCGTCCCCAATTTGTTTTTTGCGCTATTAATTTTCGCGAGCACTTCCACTTTTTCGTTTGCGGATATTACGACGGATTCGTTCAAGGCGTGGTCACGGCCCATTGTTTCTGCAGGAAAAGAAAACTTTCAGCATGACCAATTTACAGGGTCCGCCAGGTATTCGATTCCGCTTGAAGTTGCGCCCGGTACCGATGGCATACAGCCCGAAGTGGTGTTAAGGTATCTTTCGGGAGCTGGAAACAGCAGTGTGGGGCAGGGTTGGTCCATTGATTTAGGAGTAATCACTCGAAGTACGCGTTTGGGAAAGCCCAACTTTAATGACAACGATATCTTAGTTCTTCAATTGAATGATCTAGGTTCTGAACTCGTCAATATCGGAGGCGGCCAATACCGGACCAAAATTGAAACTCATTTGCGAATTACCAAATCGGGAAGCAGTTGGCTCGTTGAAGATAGAGATGGAACAAGATACGAATACAACTTCCAGTTGGGCGAGTTGAACTATTACCTGACGAGGATTATCGATACCCATGGGAATTATGTTGAGATCACTTATACCTCAAGTGATTTTGTGGGATATATCGACCGGATCACTTATACGAAAGGAAACGGTCTTATCCATTTTAGGACCGTCGAATTTTTTTATGAAAGCAGGACCGATGACTACACGGATAATTCTACCGGCAGGACGGTCAAATACAATCAAAGGGCAAATTACGTCGATATCAAGGCGGACGGTGCTTTATACAAACGTTATGACCTTACTTACACGGATGCTCCCAATTCCGGCAAAAGCCTTCTCACACAAGTGGATGAGATCGGAAAAGATGGCAGTTCGCGTTTGATGGTAGCTCAATTCAGCTATCTCAATAACGCCGTTAGTCTTAGTCCTTCGCCTTCACCTATTTCCAATCCTCCGCCTTGGGACATCAGTAACGATCCGTATACGCGGATCGGCGATGTGAATGGCGATGGGTATCCTGATTTATTCAGGCTTCAATTCGGCACGATTCAAATCAGTCTGGGGCAAAGCGGTGGTTGGGGACCCGTTTTGGAGAATGGTTTTAACCATTTCGGATTTGAGTCATCTGGACCGAATCTGAGATTAGGAGATGTGAATGGAGATGGGAAAGATGACATCATTAAAAGTTCAAAGACGACTCCTCCGAACACGGCTGATTACTATGTGGCCTATAACAATGGAAGTAGTTTTGGAAATGGTCTTGGGTGGGACGCGCCTGTTTTTATCAGCAATACAGGCAGCTGGGTGCACGAGCGAAGTCTTATTTTTCAGACCACGCACCTGGCCAATGTAAATGGGGATAAATATGTTGATCTCGTAAGCGCTCGCCAGCAGAACCAAAATGACACAACCACGACATACTATGTCGCTTATGGAAATGGAAGCGGATGGAATGATTGGGTGGCCACCGGGGCATTGCCGCTTAATTTCATCTTGGCCCCCCAGGTTTACGGCTTCCCCGGAAATCAGACGGGAAGCAACTCGATTCTGGCGGATGTCAATGGAGATGGTCTTGAGGACATTGTGAGTTCAGCTCAAAATACGGTGACCGGTTTTCATTTTTATTACGTTTTGAACAATGGAACAAGTTGGGATGGGGTGATTAAAGAAGTGAGCGATTCAACTCCGGAATTCTTTGACCTGCGTTTTGCGTCCACTCACATTTTTGACGTCAATCGAGATGGTTTCCCCGATCTTTTTGGTGGAAGATTCGGCATTGTCGGTCAACCCAGTACGCTGGTCTATAAGTATGTCTTAGGAAATGGAAAAGGTTTTGGAGGCGAGCAGACTCTGAGCAGTTTCCCTCCCTGGTCGACAGGAGATCGGGGCGTTTTGATTACGGATGTGAATCGGGATGGCATAGCGGATATTTTGAATACTTTGGCCGGCCAATTTTCTGCCACTACGCTTAATTTTCCCCAAGGCGAGCTTCTTAAAGAAATTACGACCCGTTACGGCGGAAAAATCACCTTTACTTATCAAAGTCCTATTCAAACGGGCAATACGACTTTCCCTTTTTCACTGGCGGTGTTAGCTTCAACCACATTTGATCCCGGCGTGGCTTCAGCCGCTCCGGCCGGGACTTATCATTATATTTATAACAATGGGCTGTATGACATTCAAAATAAACTGTTTAAGGGTTTTCAACATGTGCAGACGACTGATCCTCTTAGTTTTATTCATCATACTTATTTTCATCAGACGGACTCTAAATTGGGCAAAGTAGAGCGCCAAGAAAATTCAATTACGCGATTTTCAAATACGTATCAGGACGATGGTGCTGCGCCTTATTTTACCCCGCTCATCCAAAGCGATGAGTGTACTGATTCGAAGTGCGGCCGGACTTCTTACCAATATGACGAACACGGCAACATTATCAAAAGCATCCATTATGGTGATCTGGACACAATGGGAGATGAAAAAACCATTGTAACTGAATATGTCAAGAATACTTCGCTTTGGATTGTGAATCTGCCTGCGCGTGAAACGTTTTTCGCCAATATCGATGGAAGTGGAACCTTTCTCGCCGAGAATCAATATTTTTATGATAATAATA
>JACQQP010000005.1 GCA_016206945.1 Candidatus Omnitrophota bacterium
GCCTCGACAACACCTTCAATAGTGTTGCCCGAAGTTTCCTTTGCTCGATACCTAAACGTTCCCATTTGATCTCTTCAATTAATGATTGATTTCTTCAAATTCACCCTCTCCCCTCTGGGGAGAGGGTTAGGGTGAGGGGTGAATCGGAGGATTTACCCCCTCATCCTCACCTTCTCCCCCGATGGGGAGAAGGGATCGCGTGAAAAAGTGCAGAACTCAAGTTAATGTATATTCTTTTCGATGCATTCAATCAGTTGTTTGACATTCACTGGTTTGGCTAGAAAAGCTTCCCCGCCGACAACACCGCCAGCGGCACCCACTTCCTCTTTTGTGACGGTCGCCGTCAAAAAAACGATCGGGGTACCATGAAGCGCACCGTCTGCTCGAATCTGGCGGGCGACTTCAGAACCCTCCAGGTCCGGCATGATGATGTCAAGAAGGATTAAATCGGGTTTGAAAGCATGTGCCGCCGAAAGTCCCTGTGAGCCTTTATGTTCCACTCGGACGTCGTAATGACCCGTTACTTCAAGATTCAATTTGAGTGTCCTTCCTAAACTTTCCTCGTCGTCGACAATCAATATCCTTTTCTTATTCATGTTCACGTCTTGCCTCCTGACCTTGTTGGCGACAGCTCATGAATAGGAAAATTCAAGGTTGCTTGGACACCGCCGCCAGGCACATTTTCAAGCGTTATGGTTCCAGAGTGAAGTTCCATGATGCTTCTGACCACCGACAAACCCAATCCCGTTCCACCTCGTCCGCGCTTAGTCGTAAAGAAAGGATCGAACACCTTAGGTAATATCTCTTCTGGGATACCGATTCCCGTATCTTTTATTTCTATAAATGCAATTTCGGCTCCAAGTTTAAACGCGTCTTCCCTCCTGCGGCCTATCTTAGGACCAAATTCTGGCGCTTTTTTTACCCCTGCGTTGATGGTGAGCTTGCCTCCGTGTGGCATCGCGTCAATGGCATTCGAAAAAAGATTAATGAGCACATGCGTAATCTTATTTTTATCAGTTCGTACGGCTGGTAAATCCTTTCTGAAATTTTTGATCACTTCAATTGAGTTCTGTTCAATGTGATACCGAACCAATAAGAGCGCGTCTTCAATCATCCGTTCCAGCTTCTCGGATACGAAGGTAAGCTCGGTCGGTGCGGCGAAATCCAATAACCCCTTAATGATTGAATCGGCTCTTTCGACTGCCGCCGTCATGTCCTGTAAGAGAATGGTGGTGGCTCGGTCGTGTGCATCAAGATGATGTTCCAAATAATCAGTCCCCTGCAATAAGACGGCCAGGGGATTTTTGACTTCGTGAGCCACCCCTGAAGCAAGTTGGGCCACGATCGCAAATTTCTCGGCTTGAATCAGCTGAACTTGAGTCGATTGCAAATCAAGATGGGCCTTCCTTAAATCGGATAAGGTCTGAACGAGTCTATTTTCATTGGCCGCAAGTTCTTCATTTGCTTTTTTTAAAGCTTCCTCCGCTCGCTTCCGCTCGGTGATATCGTGGAAAAAGGCGTTGAAACTGAGTGAGCTGTTCGCTCGAACAGGCCAGAGGACAAGCTCCACGAGAAATTCATGCCGATCGCGATGTAAGGCCGTGACCTCAATGCGCTTGTCTAGAATGGACCATTCGCCCGTGGTGAGAAAACGTTGGAGACCTTCTTTATACGCCTCCCTGTCCTCGGGAGGGAATATGGTTTCGGCGAGCATCCGTCCCAGCGCTTCTTGACGAGGCCAACCGAAGGTGGTTTCAGCCTGGCTGTTCCAGCGCGTGATTACGCCTTTGCTATTCATGCTAATAAAAGCGTCCGTTGCCGTCTCAATGATGGACCGGTTCTGTTCCTCACTGGCCCGCAACTCTTCCGTTATTTTTTCGGCAAGTTCAACCGCCCGCAAACGAGAACTTGAAAGCGAAAATAAAATCCCCCACAAAAGGAAACTCAAGCTGAGCCCACCGATCAGCACAATCTGGGGTAAATTCAGAGCGGTCGGTTCCCCGCCAAAACCAGGTGACGGCCAGAAATGCAAACTCCAAACCCGCCCAGCCGCGTGAACCACTTGCGAAACGCGAAATCGGGATTGATCGAAAGAAGGAGGAAGATTTTTCTCACTTCCGCTGAAGTAAAGAAGTCGATCTTCGGCCTCATCGTCTTTGACGATTTCTCCATCAAAAACCCTATATTCGATATGGGAATAAATACTTTTTTTTCCAAAAACCCCAGCAAAAAAATCGTTGGCTCTAAACACGCCATCCACAAATCCAAATAGCGCGGCACGGCGTTCTGAGACCGTTGAAACTGGCATACCGGATCGGTAAATAGGCAGGGCAATTAAGAAAACAGCTTCCTTGCCGTTTGCCCGGAGAGCAATACGGCCGCTTGCCACAAGGTCTCCGGTATCTCTCGCTCGTTCCAAAGCATCCAAGTGAACGGCCTCCGAGCTTACATCAAGACCCATCATCTCCTCATTGCCCTCATAGGGTTGAACGTATTTCACGACGAAATATTCCTTCTTAACCATCGAATATTCTGCGTGCTCTTCCAAAGAATGAATTTTGAAATCAGAATATCCTTTGGGCAAAAGACTTGGATCCGATTTGATCGATTGGATAAATTCATTCTTCCGTTCCGCCGGAACCCGTTCAATCAATCTCATGGCAGCCATTCCAGGATATCTATGTTTCAGATTCTGATTTTGAAAATAAGCGGCCCACTCAACGCTTTCTACCTCTTGGTTCGCCGCCAAAAGGCCTTGGGCTCCATAAAGCGCTGCGATGTAAACTTCAAGACGATCGCGAATGAGAGCGGTCACCCCGTCCGTAAGGGCTTCAAATTTGATCCTTTTCTCTTTTTCAACATTATTCTGCACATACCGCCACATAAACAAGGTAACGGCAAGCGCCACGAGAAACGCAAAAAAAGCCGCAGAAAATGCCCGGCGCAAATTTAACCGCCGTTCAAACAACACATCCTTTCTCACCAACGAATCTGATCGAGACATGCACTAATAAATTTTCTCTTGGACAAATTGATCCAATTTCATTCGATCCACCCCAGACAAGTCAAGGAAACAAACGGCGATATCGTAAGCTTTTCCCGCTTCAACTTCTTCCACCCGGAGCGCCCGCCCCAGGCATTCGATGGGCTCCTTAGCCGTTGGCAACTCAACTTTTAATTCCAAAATGGTGCCGAGTTGGATCGGTTCTCCCGCAACAAAAACCAAACCACCCGCGCTCAGATTCTTGGTCACGGTCAGGTGCTCAGGTTCCTGATTGCGCTTTGACAAATCGGAGGCTGATTTTGCCCTCTGATATCGAACGTTCACTTTCGCGTCTAAGCGTACGTAGATCCGTCTCTCCGCCCCAGCTGATGTCTTGGCTGGCAAAGATGCCGCTGCAGCGGTCTCTTTCGGGACCGCTACTGCTCCTACTTCTTTAATCTCTGATACTGCTTGTCCTGCCATTGAGATACTCTCAGGCGCCACTTCGAAAATTTCTTCAGGTGTCGTCAAACCGCCAAGGACCTTTTGCCAGCCGCTCTGCCTCAGGGTACGCATTCCTTTCGAAATTGCTATTTTGCTGATCTCGCTGGCAGGCACCCGTTTCATGATCATCTCTCTGAGTCTGTCATCCACCAAAAGGATTTCAAAAATAGCAACCCTTCCCCAAAAACCTGTCGAATTACATTTATCGCAACCTATTCCTCTGTAAACTTTGACATCACGTAAAGAAGGGAGGCCGGATTCCTTGGCGATCTGCGCCCGCACTTCATCCGGCTGTTTTTTATCTTCTTCCTTACAGTGAGAACAAATCGTCCGAACCAATCGCTGAGCGACGAAAGCTTCGACGCTGGAAGCGACCAAATAGGGTTCTACACCGATATCGATCAAACGCGTAATCCCGCTTGCGGCATCGTTGGTGTGAAGCGTGGAAAAAACAAGATGCCCCGTCAAAGCAACGCGTGCAGCGATTTCCGCAGTCTCTAAGTCTCTGACCTCTCCCACCATGATCACATCTGGATCGTGGCGTAAGATGCTCCTCAGACCCCGTGCAAAATCAAGTCCGATGGCCGGAATGACCTGAATTTGTGTGATTCCCTCCATTTCATATTCTACTGGATCCTCAATGGTGATGATCTTACGCTCATCTGTATTGATCATGCTCAAACACGCGTAGAGAGTCGTGGATTTCCCACTTCCAGTTGGCCCCGTAATGTATACGATTCCGTGCGGTTTTTCGATCAAGCGAGTAAACATAGTAAGCTCTGATTGATCTAAGCCTAATTTTTCCAAACTAAAAAGCCGATTCATGGGGAGCAAGCGAACAACAATGCTTTCGCCAGAAGGGGTTGGGATTGAGGAGATACGAAGATCCAGAGTCTCGCCTGAAATTTTGACAATGGCACGTCCATCCTGCGGCAATCTTTTCTCAATGATGTTGAGATTAGACATGATTTTGATTCGAGAAACAATCGACATGATAAATTTCTTGATCGCAGGCGGTACATTCGTGTTATAAAGGACGCCGTCGATCCGGTAGCGGACTTTGACTTTTCCACGATAAGGTTCAATGTGAATATCGGTGGCGCGTTTCTGGAAAGCATCGAGCAGGATTTGATTCACTAATTTAATGACGGAAGCGTCTTCGGCTAATTTCTCAATCTCCTCAACTTTCTCCTCCACTTCAGCGGTCGCAACCCCTGACGCTCCTTCGGCAGTTGAAGTCTCTAAAATTTTTTCAATCGTTCCGGCCCCGAGCCCATACCACTTCTTAATGGCATCTGAGATTTCTTCCTCGCGAGCCAATACCAACTCAACTTCACATCCAACATGAGTGCGAATTTCATCCTGCGTTTTCGTCTCATAAGGAAAGGAAACTCCAATCGTTAACTTTCCGTGCTCCCTCTTGATGGGAACAAAGTGATAATATTCAGCTATTTTAAGCGGTACTTTATCAACCGCCGCTTTCTGAATTTCGACACGATTCAAATCAACACGCTCAAGCTTCAAGCGCTCTGCAAGGACCGTTAGAACCGTATCCTCTGAAACCATCCCACGCTGGACCAAAAAGGCCCCCAACCCTCCGCTCGATTGTGCCGCCTTCATGACGACAGGATCCAAGTCCTCGCGCCTCAGGTGCCCACGTTCAATTAAAGCCTCTGAAAGGATTGAGTCGATATTGCTTGCCATAATCAGTCGTCCTCCACAAATTTTTTAAGCGAGCACCATTTCACCCGGCTTAAGATCCTTATCCGCCATCAGCAGATAAAGGGCCGATCATATAGAACTCTTCCTCAGGCTTTTTATCATGCCGGCCCGCGATGATCTCCTCACACCCTTTGAGCGTTTGTGCTACTTCGACGTAGTAACCCTTTTTCCCAGTATAAGCTTCGGCAACCGCAAAAGGTTGGGTGAGAAAATTTTGCAGCTTCCTTGCCCGGTCATAAAGAACCCGGTCCGCAGGTGACAATTCATCAATTCCAATGACAAGGACAAGCCGTCTTAATTCGTCATACTTATGAAAAATGCGAAGTACGTCTTGAGAAACCTGATAGTGGTAATTTCCAACGATGTCCGGATCCAGATTGGCGGAGGAGGACTGAAGCGGGTCAATCGCGGGATAAAGGCCCAGCTGCACCCGTTCGCGAGAGAGCACCATCAAGGAATCCAGAAACGTAAAAATAGCCACTACCGCTGGATCCGTCAAATCATCAGCTGGCACGTAAACGGCTTCAATGGAAGTAACGGATCCTCCCATACCATGACCGCTTCGAATTCGCTCATGAAATTCACTGGCCTCCGAAATGAGTGTCGGTTGATAACCGGTCTCTGAAGGAACACGGCCCAAGAGCGTTGAAATCTCGGCTCCCGCTTGAATGAAGCGAAAGATATTATCCACGAATAAAAGTACATCCTTATTCTCCCGTTGAAGCGATTCGGCAAGCGTGGCGCCCGTCATCGCCACGCCGTAACGTGCGCCCGGGGGCTCGTTCATTTGTCCAAATACAATCATCGTCTTGGACAAAATTCCATGTTTGGAAAGTTCAAAGAAGAGTTCATTCCCCTCGCGGATGCGCTCCCCAATCCCCGCGAAAACGCATGTCCCTTGATGCTTCGTCACAATATTGTGAATAATCTCAAGCGTAATGACACTTTTTCCAAGGCCTGCGCCTCCTAAAACGCCTGTTTTGCTTCCCTTCACAAGAGGAAATAAAAGGTCAATTATTTTAATGCCCGTTTCTAAAACTTCATATCGTTTTCTTGTGGTTAAATCTCCTCGAATTTTTGTCCCCAGCTCATGGGCGCGAATCGGGCTCAGCTCTTTTGCTGAAATCGGCCCTTTTTGGTCAAGCGCCTGACCGAGAACATTTACAATTCGCGAATAAAGCGCATCTCCAATCGGAATGGTGATTGAAGTTCCGGTGGGGATCGCCTTCGCATGCCTCTGCAAATTCTGAGTCGAATTAATGGAGATACAACGAGCCGTATTGCCCGGAGCATGTTCGGCAACTTCAAGAACAATCTCGCGCTGATCGATGGTTTCAACTTTGATGACACTATAAACACTTGGCACTTCTTCGGTCGAAGAAAACTTGACATCCACCACCGGTCCCTGAACTGAAACGACTCTGCCAATTCCATGATTCTCAGGCGAATTACGCAGCATAAAGACTCCGAGCAGCAAAAAGTTCCCGCATGCTTTGATCAATCATTTCGTGCCTCAAGCGAAAATACTGAAGCTTTAACTTTTTCGTCATCTCCTGGATTCTCTGAGTGCTTTCTTCCAGGTGAATATACCGGGCTCCAAGTTCTGCCAAACGACTCATACCAAAAATTTGATGGAGCCTCTCCCCTACCCACAAAAAGGCTAAGTACTCCAAAATGCTTTCCGGAGATGATTCAAAAATCATTTGGGTCCACTCGATATTAGACTTCGGCTGGCTTTCTTCGCGAGACAGCGGGAGGAGAGTAATGAGTTCGATCCGCTGACTGACGAGTGAAAGCGCGCGTGCGCAAACAACTTGAATGGACGCAAATTGACCTTCATTCACCTTTTGAAATAAATAATCCCTGAGCGACAGGGCTTGCTGATAGCGCTCCTCATCGCATACCCCCGGAAAGGAAACGAAAGAAACGTTGCCGTACCGCGCAAAGGCTTTCCCTTGCGCCCCGATCACAATTAATTGATCACGGTTGGTGTTCATTGAACCTATGGCAGAACTTGCCACCCGCACATTAAGTCCACCCAGGAGTCCTTGGTCAGACGTGATAGCGACCACCGCCTTCGGCCGATTTCCCGGTACCAAAAAAGGATGCGCAATCGTCTTTGTGTCAATCGAATCGAAAAAACTCCCTAAGGCCCGATCGAATGGCTCGAAAGTGCCAAGTTTATGCTCCAAGGCATGAAATTGCGCAACCGCGATGGATTTCAGCACCTCAAGAATAGAACTAAATCGATGATTGAACTCAATATTTTTCTTAACTCTTGAAAGGGCTAACATTTCAATTCCCTAAGCCGGATGGAGCTCTTTTTCCTTAGCATACGCTTCGAGGAGTTGATCGAACTTCTCTTTCATCTTATCGGTCAATTTTTTATCCTTCCTCAGCGCCGACAACAGTTCCGGATCATGAGTTTGAATGAACGGATAAATCTCCTCTTTAAACCGTTTGATTTGGTCCGTAGTTAAATGATCCAGCACGCCTTTGTTGAGGGCGTAGAGAAAGACGATCTGCTGTTCGATCGCCATAGGACCATGTTTGCCTTGGCTCAAAATCAGGGTCATGGCGCTTCCTCGCCTGAGGCGTGCTTCCGCTTCTTTTGATAAACCAGATGTTCGGATTTGAGACATCTGAAGCAATTCCTGATATTGAAGGTAATCGATGCGCAGGCTCTTGCTCGCCTCCTTCATCGCTGGCCATTGGGCTTTACTGCCAATACGAGAAACGGAAAGGCCGAAATCAATCGCAGGACGGAAGCCCTTGTTAAAAAGACCGGAATTAAAATAAATTTGGCCATCCGTCATCGAAATCAAATTCGTAGAAATATAGCCCGTCACATCGCCCTGGAGAATTTCAACGATTGGGAAAAACGTCATCGAGCCACCTTTTAACTCCGGCTTTAAATAGCCCGCTCGCTCCACGAGCTGGGAGTGAATGTAAAATATATCTCCCGGATAAGCTTCGCGCCCGGGAGCACGTTCCAGGAGAAGTGAGATCTGCCGATAAATCCATGCATGTTTGGTGAGATCATCGAAAACGACCAAAACGTTACGGCCTTGAGCCATAAAGTATTCCCCCAGCATGCAGGCCGTATAGGGGGCTAAATATTGCTCGGCAACCGGAGCGGAAGAAACGGCGTTGACCACGATCGTATAAGGCATCGCTTGCCGTTCATGGAGAAGATAAAGGATGTTCATTAAACTCGCATACGGTTTCCCGACACAGCAGTAAATACAAATAACACCGGTGCTTTTTTGATTTAAAATAGCATCGATCGCTACGGTTGTTTTTCCCGTCAGCCGGTCCCCGATCAAAAGCTGACGCTGCCCAAAAGCAATCGGAATGCCCGCATCCAGAGCAATCGTTCCTGTCTCCAGTGTTTTTTCCACAGGCACGCGGTCCATCACCCCCGGCGCATCCCGAAACACCGGATAAAATGCGTCGGGCGCAATGGGTGCTCTTCCATCTACAGGCTCACAGATACCGCTTACGATTCGGCTCATGAACTGCTCACCAACCGGTAACAAAAGAGGTTCGCC
This sequence comes from Candidatus Omnitrophota bacterium, assembly GCA_016206945.1. Classification (GTDB taxonomy): domain Bacteria; phylum Omnitrophota; class Omnitrophia; order Omnitrophales; family Danuiimicrobiaceae; genus 01-FULL-45-10b. The sequence goes on from JACQQP010000005.1 coordinate 8,761, forward strand.
ACGATTAAAAACCTCGTCTCCGTTTCGAATCGTAGCGGCGGAGCCCAGGACAAGAATCTGAACTTTGTCTTCCTTAAAACCCATCACAATTCCTTTGATTCCTCCCTCGAACTCAAGAATTTGCCCATTGATGCAAGAAGGCAAATTTTTTGCGACCACGATAAATTTTCGCACAGACTCCACCCGACCTACTTCCCGAATTTCGAATTTAGCTTCGAGAGAATGGTCAACCACTTGCAAACGAGGCATGTGTTAATACCTCCTTGGCTCGATGCGCTAAGGTTCCATCTACCACCACGTTTCCAACCGTCAAACGGATTCCCAAAATAAGTTCTGGATTCACCTTTTCTTTGAGCGCCACTTCCCTGCCGAACCTGCGCTTGAGCTGTTCCGAAAGCATCGTTTTCTGAGCGGGCTTCAGAGGAAATGCCGAAACGACCTCGATCTCTTTTATATCGTCCGGCACATGCAATCGATTCAATCCGTCGAAACCGCTCTTGACAAGTTCATTGACCCAATGGGCATGAGTCTCTTCGCTCATTTTTCCCGCCAACAGTTGCTGAACTAACTGAAGCGTTCTTTTTCGAGCTTCTTCGTTAATTTCTTGATCCAGTCTTTCTTTCAGCAATGTGGCGGCCGTTTGCGCCCTCTCGACAATCTCTTGACCCTGTTTGCGCACTTGATCGAGCATTTCTTGTTTCGCTTTCAAACCCTCCTCTATCAATTGCTGCTTAAGCCGCCCCCCTTCTTCTTTCGATTTCGCCAGAATGTCACTGTAGTAAGCGTTCGCCTCATCCAAGCGTTTTTTGGCTTCCACTAACTTCTGGGTGGCATCCTGGGTCAAAGCTTCGATATGACTCGAAGCAGTTCCGACGTGGCGCTTTAAGAGGTGGCGCAAAACAACAATCAGGCTAGCGAAAATCGCAATTTGAATCAATACCAAAAGGCCAAGAATCATAGGGTTTTCTCCTATTCAAAAGTAACGTCATGCAGGTGAAAATAATTGAAATAAAATTAAAAGTGCGATGATGGAAATGGCCGCACCAAATAGAAGCAAGATGATCATCGCAGTAAAAATTTTCGGCGCCGCAGACGGATTACGCCCTAACGCGTAAATGCTTGCATACCCTCCCGCAGCCAGAATCAAAGACGGCCCCAAGATGGCAATGGTAAAAATAATAACCAGCGATGCTTCGCGACTTAACCCATCAATGGGAAATTCCCTCCACAATGGCAACCACCCGGTTCAACATCACTTTTACAACTCCCCTTTTCAGCGGTATGGGGCGTTCATCCACAAAAAGTTCACCGCAAACGAGCCGACCGATGAGAGGTTTATGATTGATTAATACTTCGAAAACCCCGTTTTCACCCGGCAAAATCACACTCTGCGCCTTTCCTTGAAACAAGACGCCCTGCGGTGTGACAACAAACACATCCAAAAGACCGGCTTGAGACTCACTAGGCGGCATCCGTTTTATCTCTTATCGGTGTTTGTGAAGGGCGCTCAAGCGATTCTAACTCAGGAAACACGTCGTCTTTAAGCTTCGAGGAAAGATGAGAGGAAAGTCGAACCTGTGCTTGCCAGGTGAAGAAAAAGACCGCGCCTAACAACCCAATGAAGATCAGGATCGCAAAGATGATGAACCAAGTCGTGGCACGAGATGGCGTCTTCAAATTCAGGTTCGATTCTGCCAAAACTTCAGGGGCAGGAGGAGCGCCGACGGCGACCAGTAGTTTTTCAAGCCGGGCAATGTCCTCTTTGATCTGATCCACTATTTTAAGATGAGACCGATAAAGTCCAATGTGCAGTTCCTTGGAAACTGATTCATCCGCTTGTGAAGTCGCGATTTGATCCAAGCGGCCATAAATGGTATCCGCCACGACTTTCGCTGGTTCAAAATATTCGGTCTCTTTCAGCCGATCGACAATGTGTTCCGTCTGTTTTCGAAGCGTATCCAATAACTCATCCGAAACGAACCAAACGTCTTCCAACTCCACTTGAAATACCCGAGTCTCCTTTGGAGCCAAAGGCACTTTTTCTTTAAAAACGAAGTAGAGTGACTTGTCAGAATCGAAACTCACGTCTAAATCACCTTTATCGATGATATCATGAGGTGTCGCCTCCTGAGGCAGATAGATTTTGATCGGAATCTCCTGAGTTTTCTCTTCTGAAGGATTGACCGCCACGACACGTAAGATGACGCTTCCAGATGTATAGGAGACATGAACAATGGGCGTATCCGTTCCCCCTAACTTCGCTTCAACAATGGCACCCATCACCTCCACACCCGTGTTGATCGAATCTGCATTTTGCCGGATTTGCTTAATATCGGGTGACTCACTTAATGCCATTTGAAAAATTTGGCTGAAGTCAAATCCTTCATTTCCAGCAAGAGCTTGCAAACGAGCGCGAACGTCTTCTACCATGCGCTTAACTTGGTTCACGGGATTGTTCGGTTTATCCATGGCCCTTGCGATCATCCCAGGAATTTCATCGATCACCGTTTTAAGGTCGGAGACCGAGTCTTTGACACCGCCAATGTCACCCCCTTTTAACATCACCGCTTCCATGGATTTAATCGCATCCACTGCTTGTCTGGCGGCACGCTCGGCGCCCGGAGCGGAAGCGGCCAAGCCTGCAATCGATGAGAGCGATGTGCTTTCCACAAACCCTGAACCTGCCGCTAAACCGCCCGTTGTATCTTCGCTCACAATATAGGTATAGGCTTTTCCAGGCTTGAAGTTGGTTTGCCCAACTTTAAAAGAAAATGAATAATTGCCAAGATTTGTTTTATCCTCGATCATAGGACCGCTTGCGATCACTTGTTTACTCTCGTGGTTGTAAATACTGACAACCGGGAACAAACCGGCAATGCCTTGGGCTTGCAGCGTCACGGTATCTTCTGCAAGGGCAGGATTGGGTGTCGCAGAGGCTTTCCACGAAAACTTCTTTGCCGTGGCCTCAAGTTGTTCGCCCGCTGCCAAGCTTTGCGCGGCTGCAGATTCAAGGGACGAAACAGAGCTTTGTACCGTATCGTTGAAGTCATCAATGGCTGTTTGGATGACACCAGTCTGCTCATCCAGCACGTCTTTGACCGTTTGTCCGGTCTGAAGCCCCATCAGATTTTGTAACTCGGTTTTAACCTCGTTCTTGACTTGAGACAGAGGCGTGTCAAGTTGGGTATTGATTGTGTCCTTCAGGTCTTGAAGCGTTTTCTCTGTGGAGATACTGAAGGCTCTCGGCGTTTTGAAGAGACCTCCTGTTCCGATCAACATTTCGCACTGGCCGATGTAGGTTGTGCCCGATTCCAACCCCGTCGGCGAGTCCATGGTGAACATAAAGTAACCCGTGGCATCCGGTGCGGCTGGTTCGTGCACGCCGCTCTGGATCGTGGGAATAACTCCGGTGCCCCAAGAGGCACTAATCTTTGCATTCTTAGGATCCACTGCGGTTGCGCTTCCCAAAGTGTCGATGACTACAGCGGTATCAATGATCTTAAAAAACGCCTGAACAGGACCGGGGACAAGCGATCCGTCTCGCATTAGATAGCCGACCACGGTCAATTTATCCGCGTCTGGATCATAGGCAATACCTGTTTCCGCGGTCCAAATATGCACCGTGGAGGTTTGCATGAAGAGGGGCCCGAGAGGCGAAACAGAATAATCCCGGTCTTGACTTGCGGTGACCGTCACCGACATGTCGGCATACTCAGTCTTGGACCAGGTAACCACCCATGTCCCATAGGGGATATATTTGATCGCAGGGGGATTGGTGGTAATGCCGGACTGATTCCAGATCACGTAGCTTGGGTCGATATCTTTCACAGCCTTGGCCGTCAGACCGCTCAAGGCGGCGTTCGTCAGAAGGTCGCGGACATCCCATGTCGTCTTGTAGTAATCGAGTTTGAAATTATTATCGGAGGAGTCATTGACAGGGGTGTCATTAACATCTGCGACCCGTACCTTGATGTTATTCGCACCCTGATACAAGCCATTTAAATCCGTTGCGACTGTGAACGTACCGCCCACTGTTTTCAGAACTCGGTCCGGGACAATCCAGTTATAAGTCGCGTTACAGGTGAGCGCCGGAGGAACGGGCGTGCAGTTTGTTGCACTCGCAGCAATGGATTGTATATCAGAAACAAAGTTGTCATTAGAATATTCCAACCTGACGTTAGGTATGGTACCGTTGGTCGTCCATGTGATGGTTCTAGGCTCGTTCGTAATCCATCGCTCGGCAAGGTCAATATCGGCATTGCCATTCGGCGAAGTCATCTGGAAGGAACCGCGAATCTTGAAGAAATCGTCGGAGACATCGTACACCGTTGCGTCATCCGCAAAAGACACTTTGATCCGAACATTGGGTGAAATATCGTCCGGAATCGTCCAAGAAAGGGTACGTTCCGGAAGCGGGTTGCCGCTTCCATCTCCTGCTCCATAATTTTGGCTACCAATCGAAATCCAATCCTGAGCCGGAATGGTCGCTGGATCAGCGGCGGTATTCTTCGTATAATGAAAACTTACATTCGACATCGTCCCGCCCCAATTAAATCGAATCGTCTGGGACGTATTCACGCGCCAGTCTTCATCGCCGTTGGGCGCAAGGAGCGTAAAGTTACCGACGATATTGAAAGTCGGCGTGACCCCAATCACATCACTTTCAGAAGGCCGCGTATCCTTAATCCTAATTTTGGCAAAAGCTGTGGCCGTATCCGGAACGCTGGGCCAGTTATAAGAAGCCGTGCAACTCAAGGCTGGCGGAACCGGGCTGCAACCCGCGGTGCTTGCGATAATTGTGTTCGGATAATCATCCGCATTGCCGGCGATTCCGTCTGCACCCTTTCCGTCGTTCGTGTCATATTTAAGCTCAACATCGGGAATACTCCCATAGGAAGTCCAGGTAATGGTATAAGGTTGACCGATGGCCAGACGAGCTGCCGCACCCGGTGCTGTACTCACCAGTTTTCCACGAATCCTGAAATCAGTGTCGGAAATATCAAATCCATCGTCTGTGGTGCTTTTCACACGCACGCGGACGGTGGAAGTGATGGCATCGGGTACGCCGCTGGGCCAAGCTTCCGAACCATCGCTATTGGGTGTTGAAGCTAAAATGACCACAGGGCTAGTAAATGACGCGCCACCCGTGGAATAAGCAAGCTCAACGTTTGCGACCGTTCCGATATTCTCCCAAGTGATGGTGAGCGGATCGCCGACATCATAGGTCGCAGTGCCATTCGGGCTGTTGAGTTTGTAGTTGGAGATGATCTTTATGTTGTAGTTCGAATCATCTTTGCCGATCCCATCTGAGGCATCTTCGGCTCGAATTTTCACCTGAGCTGAAATATCGTCTGGAACGCCGCCGTTCCCGCTCACCCATTGATACGATCCGTCATTATCCGTATTCGCAATCACCTTGCCTGCAGGCCACGTCCCGCCGCCGTCGGTGGAATAGCGTAAAACAACAAAGGGAGTGCGGGTTTGGCTTGAAGAACTTGTCCAGGTAATTGTATAGGGTGTGGCCGTATCACCAATCCGATGGCCTACCTTTAATTTGTCAGTAAGATTTTGATCGCTATTGCCGCTTGGATATGTAACCGTAAATTTTGGAATAATTCGAAAAACCTCTGAAATGACCTCGGCACCTGCGTCGTTAGGATCGCGAATTCGTAACTTAATATTTTCATCTTTATTATCTTCGATATCGGGAACCGTCCAAATATAGCGTCCTTGCGTTGGGTCGCCGCTGACCGCATCGACGTTCGGAACAATGCCATTCGCTGTAGGTTCAATCGGCCGAATATCGGTCGTAAAATTATTCCCGTTGGGCGAATACTCCAGTTTCACATTGGCAATATTTCCGACCCTTTGCCAAATAATGTCGAAGGGCTGAGCGACCTGTAAATCTGGGGTCCCAGTAGTAGGCTCGATAAAGGCAAAACTGGCGCGAATGATAAAAGGATTCGCTGAACGATTCTCTGAATCCATATCGTTGACGTCATAAACTCTGACGCATGCGGCTGGTGTAATCCAACTGACATCGGGCGTCCAAGGATGAGTTCTGTCATTTGGAGTATTCGCAATAATCACCTTGTCAAAGGATCCGCTGGCTACAGCACTACAGGGTTGATTCGGATCGACACCGGTCGCCAAATCAATTTTAACGTTCGTGGCATTCGCGCCCCATTTATCCCAAGTAATGCCATTCGGAGAATTGAAAGCCGTTCCAGCAGCCGAAATTTCACCACCGTCAGGTTTTGTGATATCAAAGCGCGCCATGATTTTGAAAGCGGCAGGTGAACTATGTTCTGTGGCAGGCCCTGAAACGTTTCTGAGACGAATGTAAGCGTTATTGCTCATGTCATCGGCCACATTCCAAGCCAAGCTGGAGCCGGAATGTTCCAGTCCGCCCGTGCCATTCAAAATGGAAATCCAAGGACCTGTAGCACCTGATTTAGAGTAATCCAGATAAAATTGCGCGATGGATCCATTCTTTTGCCAAGCCACTGTCTTGTAGGCTCCGGTAACTCCGCCTGCAACTCCCCATTTTTCTCCGCCAACAGGAGAGGTGACTTTCAGATCTCCACGAATCGTAAAGGTCGAAGATTCGTTGTAGGTAAATGGATAAGGGTCGCCCGCATCTTCAACCAAAACTTTTACGGTCGTTCCAATTGCATCGGGTACTGTCCAAGCATAAGAGCCGCCGTTTCCACCGTCATTAATTGGACCCGTGACGAGAGTCCACGGCGCAGATCCTGTAGCTGAATAACGGATATTCACTTGCGCAACATTTCCGATGGTGGACCAGACAATATTCTGTTGAGGATTTGCGATTTCTCCGCTAGTCACAGCCCAAATACTTGAAGAAGTAGGTGCTGTAAAAGCAAAACTTCCCACAACTTTAAAGACTGAAGAAATAACCGGATCTGTTCCGCTGTCTGTAATGACGTCGCTTAACCTAATGACGGCATTTGGAGAGGTCGTGCTCGGAACCAGCCAGGATTTCTGCCCATTTGCAACAGGTTCTGAATCGGCAATAGCAGGCGATACCCAATCGGTACCTCCATTAAGCGAATATTCAACCTTGATATTTGCGATCGGGCCGACATTGTTCCAATCGATAATTTTGGTTGTGTTCGCTCCCCAACGGTCATTTGAAACGGGAGCAACAAACGAGAGCACTCCAGCCATTTTGATTTTCTGTGTTGTAGTTGCTGAATTTGGATCATCATTGGTACCGGTGACCCTGAGGAATACATCCTTTGAAACCACGTTCGTGGGAAGAGGCCAATTAAAAGTTCCGTTGTTGACAATATTGGTGGCCGGCAACTCGGCCGCATCCAGCATGGCAGCATAAGAGCTGCCGTTATTTGTTGAATATTCAAGGTTAACGTTGGCCATACTTCCCGTGGTCAGCCAGGTAATGGTCTTCGTGTCACCGGATTTGAAGACCGTGTCCGCTACCGTAGGATAAGTCCAGGTAAA
>JACQQP010000006.1 GCA_016206945.1 Candidatus Omnitrophota bacterium
ATCCTGACCTCTCAAAACGGTGATGGCACCCAAATAGGCAAAGATGACCGCTGTAATCACACCAATTTGCCCAACGTGCTCTTGGGGAATCCCCGGAGCATATTTGTAGATGACTTGCATTAGTAAGGAATGGGTCCAAAGACCCAGCGTGGAACCGATCAGAACCGAAAGGATATTTTTAACGCTGAGGCGCTTGAAATAAAGATCGAGCAACACAACAGCGAAAGCGGCCAAACTCCCCAATAAAGCGCCAAACCAAGGAAATTGATCCGATAACTCCCTTGAAAGATAATAAGCACCCAAATAATGGCCAATCAAAGCAAACCCAATAACGATCAAAAACCGAAGTAGAATAATCATGGGAAACATACCTGCCTTTCTTAAATAAATTCAAGTTCATCAGGTTAAAATAAGTCAACACGAAACGTTACCCCTTCTTAAACAAACGCCAAGGATGCGTCTTAATTTCTCGCGTAAACTCTCTGAGATCATTATAAAGTTCGTCCTCGACAACTAACTTTCCCAAAGTTCCTTCCGCCTGATTGATCCGTTTCAAAAGTTGAGCCATCTGGTCGGTCGCCTGGTTCAGATTGACCACCATCTGGCGGAACTCCTTTTCTTGACCTTGAGTGATCGAATTCATCGACGCAAGCAGCTGATTCAAGTTTTCAAGCGACTCGCGAAGCATCGTTTTTGTCTCGGCATCACCAAAGGCAGCACCCACATCTTTCAACAACTGATCCACTCGCTCGGCAATTGAATGTCCCCGCCGGATTAAATCGTCCAGCGTGGGAGGAGAAACGCCATGCGGTATGACATCTCCATCTTTCAAAATTCTTCCTCCCTCTGGAACAGGCGTGATCGCGATGTGGGGTTCGCTCATAATGTGAGTTCCTTGAATGCTGACTTCATCTTTTTCGCGAACCTCAACTCCTTTTTCGACAAAAAAAGTAACTTCCACCCTCGCCTTCTCATCCTCCTTAGAAGGTCTCACGATTTTGACTCCAGAAACTTCACCCACACGCACTCCAGAAAACCGAACCGGGGCGCCCCGATTGATGATGCCCACGTAATCAAATAAAGCAACCAAGTGGTAACCCGGCCTAAAAAAATAAATCCCGCTCACAAAAAACACAATGAGAGAAAGAATGATAAAACCGCCCACTACAAAAATCCCGACGGCCACTTCAGACCTTTGTTTATTCATCGTATCCTCACGTTAGTAAGCCTCAGAAAACTGACGAAGCACTTAGGCATCATGATTATTTCCATCACCTTCCACAATAAAAGAACCTCCGGATTCTTCGCTCGTAATAGGCCCGCGGGCGGAACCGGTAATAAACTGGTGCATTAAAGGATCTTTTGAATTTCGAATTTCATCAGGCGTTCCCGCTCCAATGATTTTACCCTCATAAAGCATCGCCACTCGCGTTCCCACCTTATAGGCACTGGTCATATCATGGGTGACCACAATCGAAGTAATCTGAAGTCTCTGTTGCATCCTTAAGATCAAATCCGTAATGGCATCCGCCATAATCGGATCAAGGCCGGTTGTGGGTTCATCATAAAGAATAATTTTCGGTTCCGTACAAATGGCTCGAGCCAGTCCGACGCGTTTCTTCATTCCGCCCGAGAGCTCTGCGGGCATCAAATCTTCGATTCCGCTTAATCCTACCAATCTTAACCTTTCTTTCACGCGACGTTCAATTTCCTCCGGCGCCAGGTGGGTGTGTTCATAAAGAGAAAAACCCACATTTTCCCGTACGGTCAACGAATCAAAGAGGGCGGCTCCTTGAAATAGCATTCCAATCTGCATGCGGAAATGGTTGATTTCATCCTCGCCGACGTCAAAGACATTAACGCCATCAATCAAAACCTTTCCCGAATCAGGGCGCATGATCCCCATGATGTGCTTGAGCAAAACGCTCTTTCCGCAACCCGAACGCCCAATGATCACCATGGTTTCACCCGTTTCCACGCGAAGATTGACTCCGCTCAGGACGCGATGTGAACCAAATGACTTGTGCAAATCAACAATTTCGATCATCCCATCACGCGTCAAAAAACAATGTAGAAAAATGCGGTGAAGAAAGTATCAAATACAATGATGGAGATAAACGACACGACCACGGCCATCGTCGTTGCGTGACCTACTCCTTCCGCACCTCCGCGGGCCTTAAAACCAAAGTAACAACTAACTGTGGCAATGACGATTCCGAAAACAAATGCCTTAATTAAACCCATATAAACATCCTTCAAAATTAACACATCAATCGTACGATTGACGTACTTATAAGAACTGAGTCCAAGTTTTAAAACACCAACCACATATCCGCCAAACATACCAACCAGATCTGAATAAACGGTCAACAAAATAAGCATGGTGGAAGTCGCTACAAAGCGCGGTACGACGAGATAACGAACAGGATCTGTAGCGAGCGCCTTAAGGGCGTCAATTTGCTCGGTCACTCTCATCGTCCCCAATTCGGCCGCCATCGAAGCGCCCACGCGTCCGGCCACCATCATTGCGGTCAAGACCGGCGCAAGTTCTCTCGTCACCGACAGAGCAACGAGATCTGAGGTAAATTGCTCCGCCGAAAAAAGCCTCAACTGGTAGGACGATTGAAGGGCGAGCACCATACCAGAAAAAAGCGACGTCAACATCACAAGTGGAAGGGAGGCAACGCCGATTTTATACGCCTGTTCCACCGTAGCACCCCACCGAAGCGGCGTTGAAGTAGCGGTCATGACCGAGCGCCAGAAAAGAAGCGAAATTCCCCCTGCGCTTTCTAAAAACTCGACCGTTTGCTCCCCCAGCTTCGCCAACCACTTTTGGATGTCCGCCA
>JACQQP010000101.1 GCA_016206945.1 Candidatus Omnitrophota bacterium
CCTTTTTTTCAGCTTCCGCTTGCTTCTTGTAAGAAGCCGAGCGGTAATCGGTTTGATAAAAACCGCTTCCTTTGAAGATAATCCCGGCACCCGTACCGATCAGACGACGGACAGAAGCATTGCATTTGGGACAGGTTTTAACGGGTTCCGCCGTAATCAATTGGAACCGCTCAAATTTATAGCTGCAAGCGTCGCACTCATATTCATATGTCGGCATCTGAACTCCCCTCTCCCCCACCGTTTGGTTTCGCGCGAACGAACGGTCGGGGCTAAGTTTGCCAGCGACTGAAAAAGCTCTTCGGCTGGCCTGAACCGTCTTTCAATTTCGCAAATTGCTCCAAAATCCTTTTTTCTTCAGCCGATAAACGCTCGGGAACTTCGACGTTGACGCGCACGAGTTCGTCTCCAGTACCATAACCATGAAGGTCGGGCAGACCTTTGCCTCTCAACCGAAACACCTTGCCCGGCTGCGTCCCGCCCGGGATCTTAAGCCGAACTTTTCCATCCAAGGTCGGTACCTCAAGTTCGGTGCCGAGCGCGGCTTGATGAATTCCAATTTTCGCCTCCAAAAGCAAATCGTTTCCGGCGCGCACAAAAACCGGATGTGCTTTTACCGACACATACACGTAAAGGTTCCCCCTGGAGCCGCCGCGTTCGCCTGCTTCTCCCTCCCCGCTCACTTTAAGTTGTGAACCGTCCTCGATTCCCGCCGGAATTTTGACATTCAATTTTCGCATCTTCTGCGCACGGCCGCCTCCGCGACAATCGTGACAGGGCTTCGTAATTTGTCTTCCTTCGCCGTGGCAACGTGGGCACGTCCTCCGCATGGTAAAAAAACCTTGTGAGATCCGAACCTCGCCGTGTCCGCCGCATTGTGAACAAACGCTTTTCACGCTCCCGGGCTCCGCGCCGTCTCCCTTGCAACGATCGCAATGTTCGGCGCGCTGAAACTCAATCGTTATCTCCTTCCCGCGTACGACATCCTCCAACGAAATTTCGACTGAATATTCCAAATCTGTGCCACGGATGCCACCCCTTCCACCGCCCCGTCGAGATCTCACACCAAAGAAATCTTCAAACAGATCACCAAAAATATCGCCAAACCCTTGAAAGGCTCCCTCAAACCCTTCAAACCCCTGGAAACCGCCGCCGCCCAGCGAGTGACCAAACTGATCATACTGGGCGCGCTTCTCGGCATCGCTCAGTATGGCGTACGCTTCCGCCGCCTCCTTAAAACGTTCCTCTGCGTCCTTGTCCCCCTTATTTCGGTCGGGATGGTATTTGAGTGCCAGTTTCCGGTAGGCTTTTTTAATTTCATCGGTTGAAGCATTCCGTGAAACACCCAACACCTCATAATAATCTCGTTTATTCGTACCGGTTGCCATTAGGTCAACTCTTCCGTTTTCTCTTCCAAGCACTGCTCTGTTTTCGCTGAGATCTTGACTTTTGCAGGGCGAATTAATTTACCGTTCAATTGATAACCTGCCAGCACCTCTTCCACTACAATTCCCTCAGACGCGTCCCGAACAACGATATGTCCTACGGCCTCATGCAGATGCGGATCAAACGCTTTTCCAAGCGCCTCAAGTCTCCTCAAACCGCGCCCGGTAAGCACGTTGAGCATCTGTTTCTGAATCAACAAGAATCCTTCCCGAAGCGGCTTTGCTTTCTCATCATCTGAGGGGAGATGAGCCAATGCAAGTTCAAAATTATCTAGGATGGGAAGCAAATCAAGCATCAGATCTTCAAGGACATACTTAAGAAAATCTTCGCGCTCTTTCGCAAGCCGCTTTCTTGCATTGTCGAAATCGGCAGCAGAACGTAGAAGCTGGTCTTGAAGGTTGCGAAACTCCCCCGCCTTCCGTAAAAGCTCCTCGTACTCGGCACGACTTATGTCGACGGGTTTATTTTCGGCCGAGGCCGTTTCACCCGAACGCTTCTCGCTCGGATCAGGATCTGCCTTCGCCTCACCCTTGCTTGCTGGCTCTAACTTTTCCTTCTCATGTTTTGTCATCTTACAACCACTGCTCTAAAACCTCACCGAAACGGCGGCCTACAAAATCGACCAACGGAATAACTTTGCCATATTCCATTCGCCGAGGCCCCAAAATACCGAGCGTTCCAACGGTTCTATCCTTAACTCGATAACGCGTGGTGACAACAGAGCAATCCCAAATATCTTCGCAATGATGCTCAAATCCAATTCTAACTTGGACGCCTTCACGATCGCGATTTCCTTGTACCAAATCCATAAGAGAATCTCTTGCCTCAAGCGTCTTAAAAAGAAGGCGCGACTTTTGCCAATCATGGAACTCCGGCTGCTCCAAAATATACCGCGATCCTTCCAGTGCAAGGCGTCTCTGCTCCACCTTCGGGAATCCATCACGGATAATGTCCAAAGCCGTACGATATAGAACGCGAAGCGAATCTCCTGCTTGGGCCAACTTGCTCAGCACATAAGACTTGACCTCGGCCAAAAGCATTCCTCTCAATTCCTCATTGAGAAACTGATTCATCCGAATCAGCTCTTCACCTGGAATTTCCTCTTTCATATCGATAATCCGATCTTGAACAAAGCCATTTTCCGTAACCCACACAACCAACAAACGGTCATTTCCCAAAAGCGTAAGTTCAATACGTTTAAGAACCAATCCCTCAAAGGCGGGAAATACGACAAGCCCTGCTTGCTCCGAAAGTGTAGAGAGAATCTTGGAAGTCCGTTCAATCAACGTCTCGATATTATCCATATGTTCCCGATATTCGCGAGCAACAAGGGCAGCAACGTGGGGTCCAAGTTTTTCCTTCGCAATAAGATGATCCACAAAATAACGATAGCCTCGGTCCGTAGGTACGCGCCCTGCAGAAGTATGAGGCTGCTTGATATACCCCTCTTCTTCAAGGTCGTGCATTTCATTGCGAACCGTTGCAGGCGAGAGTTCCTGCCGATATGATTTTGCGATCGCTCGTGAGCCTACAGGGCATATGGTTTTCACATAGCTACCCACGATGATTCCAAGAATATCCTTCTGACGCTCTGTTAGCTCAGACATAAAAATTGGTCCTTAACCCGTTAGAGATTTTATCCGAGAACAAATTTTTTCCCATATTTACATTAGACTTTTTTAACGTAAGTCGCGAATAATAGCGTATACCGCATTTGAAGAATCTCTAACGGGGCTCGACACATTCATCCATATGGACTTCGGAATAACACGGATTAGCGCTCTAACACTTTGAGTGCTAAATCAATCTTATCACGCACGAACTCCCTATTCAAGAACTGGTATCCGGCGTAGAACAAACCGGTTGTAACGACGGGAAGGACCCAAAAAGAACTGGGATGTAGACTTAAGCAAGAAGACCGGCAATGCTCAGTTTTTTCTCCCGAAAAAGATCAAGCCGCTCAGGAAACAGCTGAAGGATGGCGGATGCACCACCGGGTTCCCAAACCAATTCTAGGTATTGGTATTTGTCAAATCGATAGCTCCTCACAAGATCAGCAAACTCACGAAGGATCAAATTGAAAAGGTAGAGAACGTCTTCATCCGAAATCACCTGATCGATTGTCTTTTGAGATTCTCGCCTCATCCCCTTCGTTAGAAAATCAAAGTAAAGCGCAAAGTGAGGTTGATCCCGAGCTGACCCCATTTCATCGGGACGGTGCTGGTAATTAAAATTGATCTGTGCATGCTGAACCGTATGACGAATTCGCTCATCTGCCAATAAGAGCGCTTGCACCCTCCGGTTGAGTTGCCGCGCTAAAAATTCCCCGAGAAAAATCTCATCAACTTGAAACCGTTCCGGCCAAGCTTCCAAGTTCTTGTCAAGATCAAGCTCAGGCGGCAAGGGAACTTTACGTAGCTGTTTTGTGTCATCAACGTAGTAGAAAGGAATCACCTGCGCAATCTTAAACTGCCTTTCAAAAGGCTTAACGACAAACATATACTCAAGTTCTGTACCCGAGGGATACGAAAACGTAACCGCAGAAGTGCCAGGCCTCGGCTCAAAAGTCTCTTTCAATTTGACATAAACCAACGCTTGGTCATCACGATAGGAACGGCTTTTCATCTCTTCGATGGCAATGCGAACGACTTCCTTATCTTCAAGAGAAATAAGAAAATCATAAAATAGCGGTGAAACACTATCAGGGGTCGGCCGGCGAGCAAAGTAAAGCCTCGTCAGCTCATCGAAATCAAGTACTCCCACATCCCGCAATAGGCCCCGCACCGGTTTTTCCCACAGAACGGACCGATTAAATTTCAGCTCGTGCAGTACGCGTTTTCGGTATTCATTACGTGAAATATCCCACAAACGGACACGACGGACATCATCCATATAACCCATGAGCACCAACTGAAGTCCCGTAGATTCCACATCGGTTGCCTGGAGGACATAAAAGTCAAGCTTCCTGTCCGAGCTCAACAAAACCCTTGAAATCGTAAAGAGGACGTTCTCAAGCTGATCCATCGCCTCGGCTTCCGGCTCGAAGAGGGAATCCAAATTCGCAACTTGCCCGGATAAAATTTCCTGCCGAATGTCCGTTTGAAAAAGTCTCTTTAACGGAAGAAACACGCCTATGGTGTTACCCGCAAACTTGACTTCCACGTTCTCAATTTTATATTCTTTGCTGCAAATTTCCTTAATGGCGCTCTCGACCTTCGCCTCGGGATAGGTAGCTTTGTCGCATCCTGCAAGCACAAAGACCATTAGCCCGAAAAGGCTACCTCTCACCGTCATTGCGAGGCAATGCTTCCACGCGTGGCCGAAGTTCGCCAAAGTTCGGCGGAATCCGTCCGGCCGCCGTTGGCGAGCCTCGCCTCCGGCGGGACGAATCTCGCCGATGGCTGGCGGACAATCTAAGTACTCAGAGATCGCCGCGCCTCGCTTTGCGAGTCTCGCAATGACGCTCGTAATCTGTTTGTACAACTCACTCTTCATGTAAAAAAATGGCGGAGCAAAATGCTCCGCCTTTCCTCTTAGTAACTTAAAGCCCAATTAACTTCCCTTGCCCGATTCCTGATTCGTACCAGACGATAATCCCTTAGAATCTTCAATGGGAGCCTTCTGAAAAGCGCGGGGATTGGCTTTGCCATATTCCGCAAAAATCGCTTCAATGTCATCGTACTCGAGCTCCTGTCTCACCAAAAGCTCATGAGCGAACCGCTCAAAAATGACCCGTTCCCGCTTCAGGAGCTCTTCCACCTCCTGCAATGCTTCCTTCAAGATTCGATTCGTATCATCGTTCAGCTTCGCCTTGACGGTTTCCGAAAGCTCCTTTTCCGGAACATCGCTGTAGTTTCCAATATAACCCGACACTCCCATGCCCAAATTCCATACCATAAAATGAGCTTTGCGCATGGCATTGCGAAAATCAGAGTAAACGCCGTCGGTCGTCACACCCTTGTGAACTTTTTCTGCAACATAACCAGCAATCGATACTTTGATATCAGCAAGGAGAGCCTCCCGATCCTGCGTAAAATACTCTTCTCGCGGCTGATGATGAACAACGCCAAGAGTCCCCATTTTGCGAGGAATAATGGAGGCCTTGAACACATCATCCGTCGGGTGAAGCAAAAACAAAGTCACCAGATGCCCAGCTTCATGATAGGCCGTCATCTGCTTTTCGGAATCCTGCATCTTGATTTTATTCTTAATACCAAGTTCAATCCTTTCGATTGCTTCTGTAATCTCTTTGTAGGTAACTAAGTCTTTCCCATTGCGGGTTGCGATCAATGCCGATTCCTTCACAACATTTTCGATTTCCGCCGGTGACTTTCCCACCGCTTTTCTGGCCAAATGCCCCACGTCAATACCCGCGTCATGCTTGACCTTACCCAAATAATATTGAAAAAGCTTCTCGCGCCCTTCAAGTCCCGGCCGAGTAATGTATACCTTTCGATCGAAACGTCCCGGGCGAAGAAGGGCCGGATCGAGTACCTCTTCTTGTGCATTCGTAGCACCGATTATAATCACATTTTCCTCGCGGCCCTGCAACCCATCCATTTCGACGAGCAGCTGGTTTTGGGTTGAATTCGTTTCAGAACCACCGCCAAACTGATTAAATACGCGGTTCCGTCCCATGGCATCCAACTCGTCGATAAACACAACGCATCCGCCAAAACCATAAGCAAGCGCGCGTGCTTTCTTAAAAAGTTTGCGGACGCGCGAAGCGCCGACGCCGACAAAGATCTCGACAAATTCACTCGCCGACATAGAGAGAAAGGGCAATCCGGCCTCAGTTGCAATGGCTTTAGCCAAATAAGTTTTTCCGCAACCTGGAGGACCGACCATCAAAATACCGCGGAGAATTTTACCGCCGATTTGCTTCAACCGGGCGTGATCCTTAATGAGTTGAACCACTTCCCAAGCCTCTTCCTTGGCTTCGTCAATTCCAATCACATCGGAAAAACGGATGTTCACATCACTTGCCTTGATCGTTTTCTTGTCCATCTTGGCAAAACCATCGCGCATGACGGTCAAATACATGTAAACAAAGATGATCGCGTTCATCGCCACCATCAACATCTGAAGCGGCATCGTTGCAAGCGTAATATTTCTGTAGTAAGATTCAAGGGACATCATCCCCCATACAGCAAGAATGACCAAAACAACAGAGGCCACTGCGATTAATATCCTCGTGCGGTAATTTAAGAAATGCATTTTCATACGCCGATAGTAATTACTCATTTTAATACCAACCCGCTTTCTCTAGTTCCAGTTACGACAATGGTTTACGTTCAGGAAATGTACACTGCTCTTTCTAGTAAGGATACAGCTAAGGATATAAATTGTCAAGGGAACCAAAAATAAGAGGAAAAATGACCTAAATCATTTGTCATCAATCAGTTTTGGCACGTATACTTCCTCCTCATC
>JACQQP010000103.1 GCA_016206945.1 Candidatus Omnitrophota bacterium
CAGATTTGGATCGGAATGTGCTAAACTTACCGCCGATTCATCTGGATCCATTGACCAGTTATTTCATAGGAAGTGGATACCATCTACCCAAATTTCCCAACGCGACAGAATATAATAAAATTGTGCCATTTCCAGGTGGGACAGGTTTAGGCATGAAGAATCGATTTGTCAATCAAGCATCGGTAGGGTTCTTCCATATCAAGAAACTCCTCGTAACGCATTCTCCGCTCGTCTCCGGTTGAACCCAGGTCCATACAATATACATTGGGTGTCATTAAATCATCCTTTTCCCCAAGCACGTAGTATCGAGCGCTGGAATAAGGATAATCCTCTGCTTGCTTCACAATTTTCGCTTTCAGAGGGTTGCGTTCGATATACCGGCCACACTGGAGGTAACAGGATTCCTCAGGAATTCTTGGACTTCGGAACCATTCTTGAAATACATGGCCAACGGAACTGCGTCTTTTCTTGAAGTACCGGGCATATTTGAGCTGAACCTCATGCATGATTTTCCCAAGCTCAGGTGCCTTCTCAATCTGAAGCAACAGGTGGAAATGATTCGTCATCAGACAATAATGAAAAAGATGAGCACCGAAGGTACTGAGTACATGACAAAGACGCGTCTTGAAGCATTCATAGTCATGCGGCTCATCAAATAAATCCATTTTGTTGTTGCCCCGGTTAAACACATGATAGATTCCCCCGTCCATAAGTTCTCTGGCTTTCCTAGGCATAAAGAGACTCCTTTCTGAGGTAAGAACAATCGCGGGAAAATCGTTCTGCGGGAGGGTTAAACTCGACAAACAGAGGAAATTATATCAGAAACCTGTCCCATGCGGAACCGATGCCATGAAAAACAGAAATTCCCCAACTTTGATCGCAGCTGAGGGGAAGTGACACGGCCCCCTTACCCCCAAATCGGGGTGGAGAAAAAAGAAAAATGGAGGCACTACCCGTACCATGCTACCAACCTGACATTCACACGGCCGCCTCCGTTATTATCTGTTATTGTAGTAATATTACAACTCAATTTTTCGCTCTGTTAAGGTAAGACAGATCATCAGGAGAAAATTATCCGCCGTGGATCACTTTGGAGATCATGCTCGCAGCCTTCTCTAAATCCGAAGGCTAGTGCGCTTCGGAAATAAAATTCGTTTCGAACTGGGAGGGGGCGACGTAAATTCCGCTGGCAAGAAGCCTGTGAAAAAATCGAGCGTAGCGTTTTGTATCGGCACGCTTGGCGGAACGGAAATCGGTAACGGGTCCTTCCGTGAAGAAGAGAGTAAAACAAGAGCCAATTCGATTGAGGGTTACCGGCAGCGAATACTTTTCAATTTGAGAATCGAGAAGCTCGTAAAAGGCACAGGATTTGCGCTCAAGTTCCTGATAAAAATTTTTGTTCCGAAGTTGTTTTAATGTTTCAATCCCTGAGCGCGTTGCAAGCGGATTTCCAGATAAAGTCCCCGCCTGATAGACTTTTCCTTCGGGCGCAAGATGATCCATAAGTTCCTTTCTCCCGCCAAAAGCTCCGATGGGAAGGCCGCCGCCCAAGATTTTTCCAAGACACGTCAGATCCGCTTCGACGCCAAATTTTTCCTGTGCGCCTCCAAAAGCGATCCTAAAACCTGTGACGACCTCATCGAAAATTAAAATGACGTCATACTTCCTGGTCAAAGTTCTAACTTTTTCAAGATATCCCCTCTTAGGAAGAATCACCCCCATATTGGCCGGCACGGGCTCGAGGATAAAACAAGCAATTTCGCGCGCATGTCTCTTCAGAACTCCTTCGAGGATATCCGTGTCATTGTAAGGAATGGAAATCGTAAGCTTCGCAAGTGCTTCAGGAATTCCTTTGGAACTTGCAATCCCAAAAGTAGCGGCGCCTGATCCTGCTTGAACTAAGAGGGAATCAACGTGCCCGTGATAACAACCGTCGCATTTGACAATTTTTTCTCTTCCCGTCACACCGCGCGCAAGACGGATCGCGCTCATGACAGCTTCTGTGCCCGATGAAACGAGCCTCACTTTTTCAATGGAAGGAAAAGCGGACTTAACCAACTCCGCAAGTTCTACTTCATTTTCCGTGGGGGTGCCGAAACTTGTCCCGTTCTTTGCCTGATCGGCAACCGCGCGTATCACGTTCGGATGAGCATGGCCCAAAACCAAAGGGCCCCAAGACATGACAAAATCAAGATAACGTTTCCCATCGACATCCCAAATATAAGCGCCCTTGCCTTTCCGAATGAACTTGGGAACGCCGCCAACTGCTTTGAATGCCCGAACCGGAGAATTGACTCCCCCAGGAATATGCTTTCGAGCTTCTCGAAATAATTGCTCAGATCGCTTCATAAAATGTGAGCTACCGTTTCTGCAAAAACTGCTTCCCTCCGCTTGCCAGCGGGTCCTGTCACATCAAACACGTGCGGAGCAGTGCCACAAGCCAGCTTCGCTGTGCTTGAGGCATCCCGCAGTGCTCAGGCTCCACCCATCCCCTGCTAGGTCCTTATCGGGCAGCCCCTGTAGGTTCACCTTCCGCCTGAGCTTGCGGGAGCCCTGTTTGATGTGCCACCCGCTGGGGCGAATCAGAAAGAGAAACGCTTTCTTTGCCGAAGAAAGCTCAAATGCCTAGATTTTTCGATGGAATGCAGCCGAGCAGCATAGCTGCTCGCAGCACTGCTTCGCTGTGGAAAAATCAGGCATTTGCGCAGTGAGGGCCGCACAATCCGCCATTCTTTTTTCGCGGCCTGAACGGTTTCGGAGGCAAAGGAAAGCGTTTCTATTGTTTGTTATGAAATGCCTTGCGTTTAGCCTTCTTCTTCGTATTGCTGCTTCAAGCGATTGACGACTTCAGAATCGGCAAGGGTGGTCGTATCGCCAAGAACTTTACCTTCAGCGATGTTTTTAAGAAGGCGGCGCATGATTTTTCCAGATCGCGTTTTCGGAAGATCGGCGGAAAAAATGATATCTTCAGGACGAGCAATAGATCCAATCTTTTTAGCGACGTGGTCTTTTAACTCCTGCGCCAATTTCTGTAGGGGCAGGCCTTGTGCCTGCCCTTGCACTTGAGATGGACGGGCGCCCCCAAAGGGCGCGCCTACATCCTTCAGCGTCACAAAAGCAACGAGCGTTTCTCCTTTAATTTCATGAGGCTTTCCCACGACTGCAGCTTCTGCCACAGTCGGATGATCGACCAGTGCGCTTTCTACCTCCATCGTTCCAATGCGGTGGCCCGCCACATTTAGGACATCATCCACTCTTCCAAGAAGCCAAAAATAACCATTCTCGTCCAGCTTTGCACCGTCGCTTGGAAAATAGATGTTCGGCCATTTGGACCAATATTGTTTTTGATAGCGCTCCGGATCGCCATAAATTCCGCGGAGCATGGCCGGCCAGGGCTTTGTAATCGCGAGGTATCCTCCTCCGACTTCAACGCGTTGGCCCTTCTCATTCATAACGCAAGCCTCAATGCCAGGAAAAGGTTTCGTCGCAGAACCCGGCTTTAGCGTGGTCACTCCAGGAAGAGGCGTAATTAAAATCATTCCCGTCTCAGTTTGCCACCACGTATCCACAACAGGGCAATTGCCGCGGCCGATATTCTGATGATACCAGATCCAAGCTTCGGGATTAATGGGCTCGCCCACCGAACCCAAAAGTCTCAAGCTCGATAAATTGCGGCGTGCTGGCCATTCCGTTCCCCATTTCATAAAGGCGCGAATCGCGGTAGGCGCCGTGTAAAAAATGGTGATTCCATATTTTTCAATCAATTGCCAAAATCGGTCCTTTTCGGGCCAATCGGGTGCGCCTTCGTACATAAATACGGTAGCTCCATTGGCAAGCGGCCCATAGACGATGTAACTATGACCTGTCACCCAGCCTACATCCGCCGTACACCAATAAACATCATGGGGTCTCAAATCGAACACCCATTTGGTAGTCGCATAAACCCCGGTTAAGTACCCGCCTGTCGTATGAATGATTCCCTTGGGTTTTCCCGTCGTCCCAGACGTGTACAAGGTATAAAGCATGTCTTCAGAATCCATGGCTTCGGGTTCACAATAGGATTCCGCCCCTTCGATCAAACGATGCCACCAATGATCGCGGCCCTCTTTAATTTCAAGCGGAAATTCACCCCGCTTCACAATCACGACATGCTGAATGGAGGGAGTGCCTTTTAAGGCTTCATCGGCTTCACGCTTCAGTGTAATGATCTTACCGCGCCGATAACCACCGTCTGCCGTAATCAAAACCCTCGCCTGAGCATCGTTGATTCGGTCGCGCAAGGACTCAGCGCTAAACCCACCGAAGACGACGCTATGAACTGCGCCAATTCGCGCGCAAGCGAGCATCGCAATGGCCGCTTCGGGAATCATCGGTAAATAAACCGTAACGCGATCGCCTTTTTTGAGGCCCAGTTTTTTAAGCGCATTTGCAAATTTGTTTACCTCGCGATAAAGATCCCAATAGGTAAGCGTCCGTTCCTCGCCTGGTTCTCCTTCCCAAATAATCGCAGCTTTATTTCGAAGTTCAGATTTCGCCCACCGATCCACACAATTAACAGAGATATTGAGCTTCCCGCCTACAAACCATTTTGCGTCAGGTGGATTCCATTCAAGCACACGATCCCACTTTCGAATCCAAACGAGCTCTTCGGCGAAACTGGCCCAAAACGCTTCCGGATTTCGGCGGGCGGTTTCATAAACCTTTTCATCCCGAACCCATGCCGATTTGCGAAATGACTCGGGCGGAGAAAAATTTCGAGTCTCCTCAAGGAAAACGTTAATGGCTTCGGTTTTAGTTTCCGATTTCATAAAACTCCTGTAACCACTATTCGTGTCATCCCCGAATGCAGCGGAGCAGCACTGCGGCGAAGCCGC
>JACQQP010000102.1 GCA_016206945.1 Candidatus Omnitrophota bacterium
CGCAAGCTTTTTCTTTGCCTCAGCTGCAAGTTCCGGCGGATGCTCAATCGCGCGAAAACTATCGCGCGCACTGAGCCAATCCCCTTCTTTCAAATCCTGCATCGCCAGTTCATATTGCTTCTGAATTTTAACCAATTCTCCCGGCGTATTTTGGCGCACCACCTTCTCCTTGAGCCCGAGGTCGATCTGGAGTGCCTTTAAATTCACCGCTGCTTCCGGTTTCGGCGCCGCTTCGGCTTGAATCGCGGCTTGGATCTCGGCATCCAGTAAGCCAAAGGCAGGCGGATAACTCACCTGAGTGTTTTGGGGACGAGACTCGAAAACCTCGATTTTCTTTTTAAGCTCCTCCATCAATTGCAGAGCCCGATCCCACTCTTGTAGCTCAAATACGGGAAACAAGGCTTCGTAAGATTCGAAAAGTGCGCGAACCTCAGCCGCGAGATTCTGCGTCAACAAGTACTGATTGATAAGGGCAATTTTTCCAATCACATCATTAATGTAAGGCCTCAGCATGACGAGGGCGACCGCACGATGAAATTTTACGTCATTGCGATAAATAGGAAAACTGAGCGTTCTTATGAACAGCGCCCGCGCAAGCTCGTCATTTCCGGCGTCGTACGCGTCAAAAGCGCCCGCGTAGTGACTTTCAAATGTCTTGGTGAGACTGCGAACGTACCACCAGCCGAGCCGAATCTTCCTCTTGTCTTGTTCTGATTTGATCATCTTTTCAAAATCTCCTTTGTCCCACTTCTCAAGCTTCGGTTTCTCGGCAAAATTGGCGGGAAAGGAAACTTGCTTCTTCAAGATTTCCTCCTCGTCTTCACTCAACTTCCGCGGAATGGTCACTTGAAACGATTGGCTCAATTCAGTGCGTTCCTCCTTTGTAAGAAATGAGTCGAGCGCCTTGGAAGGTTTCGGCTGCGGGATCACTTTGCTCAGATCTGGCTTCGGCCATATCGCTTTCGGAATTTCCGTGGGAAACTGCGCGGCAAATTTTGGAATTGGCCTTCCAGCCTTAAACCAGAGGAACAATGAAGTTCCAACTGCAACCATTAAAATGATAAAGGTGACGAACGGTTTGGCGTTCCATTTGGGAGAAGACGGCTCAGAAACGGGCGGCTTGGAAACTTCGGTGACCGTTTTCTGTTCGCCTTCTGCTTGGAAGGGAGCCAGAGATGTGGTCCAAAAACAGTTAGGGCAGCGTTGAAATTCTTGCTCCCTAAGTTCAAAAACGTGGCTGCAATGGGTGCAACGGTATCGCATGATGAAGCAATAGTTTAGGTGGGAATTCGACAGGAATCAATTCCAATTTAATGAAGCGTTAAACAGCAACGGCCTCGCTTTGATCCAACCGGTCCAGAACTTTTAAGACCTCGGCCCATATAGATTCGTTCTTCACGAGCACGCCGTCGAAATTTACATCAGTCAGAAGCGGCAAAACTTCTGCTTTCGAAAGGCCTGTTACCAGGTAGACAGGAACATGTGCCAGCGATTTAACAGACCTCAATATGGGAAGAATTTGGCCCCCATTGGCGCGCGGAAGGCGAAAATCCAAAAAAACAACGTCCGGCTTCCTCCTAATGACTTCGTCTATCGCCTGATAGCCATTCAAGGCTTGATACGTTCGGACTTCAAAACGAGGATGGCGAACCGTGTACGGAATGAGCTCGAGAAAAGCTAAATCATCATCAATGAAAAACGCGATTTTTTGATCCCTCATGGTCTTAGCCCAAATGTCGGAACTTTTCTCACTTTTCAACAATAGCACAAAATTTAATTCCTGTACAGGAACCCGTAGAAAAATAAGCTGTCGAATAGAAAATAATAATCTATTTTAGAAAGTCGCGTTGAATAAATAAAGCCTTGCGCGATCTTATAATTATCGATATATTGAGGGCGGAGAAAGAAACTGTGACCAACGGAATTAAATGGCCGAGCTGGGGGAGTCAGGATCCGGGCGAACCCCCTCGCGACTTCTTGGAACGAATTCTCACCAATCCTAAAACCATCATTTGGATCAGCGCTCTGCTCGTCGGTGGGTGGCTCGTGAGCGGTTTCTATATCATAGAACCGGGGCAAACAGGGGTGGTCCGCCGCTTTGGAAAAGAGGCGTCAAAAACTTCCCCAGGACTCAATTACCGGCTGCCCTGGCCCATTGACCAGGTAAACATCGTGAATGTAGAACGCATTAGAAGAATTGAGGTCGGATTTCGCTCAACCCAAGGACCCTTCCAGAGAAATCAGAGAGCAGTTTCTGAGTCTTTAATGCTTACGGGCGACGAAAATATTGTTGATGCTCAAATGATCGTACAATATAAGGTGCGCGATCCATCCAAATTCCTCTTTCGCCTCAGGGATCCAGAGGAAACTCTTCATATGGCCGCGGAAGTCGCCCTACGAAGTATCATTGGCCAAACTAAAATCGACGAGGCTCTCACAGTGGGCCGAACGAAAATCCAGACGGATACGCTTTCATTCTTGCAACGTCTTATGGATGACTACGAATCCGGAATTTTAGTTACAGAAGTAAAACTCCAGGTGGTAGATCCTCCAGAGCAGGTGAAAGACGCTTTTCACGAGGTGGTTCGTGCCCGTGAAGATCGTGAGCGTCTGATTAACCAAGCGCTTGGCTATCAAGAAGACATCATCCCACGCGCCCGCGGGCACGCGCAAAAAATATTAAGGGAAGCAGAAGGTTACAAAGAAGAAAGGATTCTAAAAGCGCGCGGTGATGCTGCCAGATTCCTCGAGCTCTATGGAGAATATGAAAAGGCAAAGTCGGTCACTCGAGACCGGCTTTATCTTGAAACCGTGGGAAGAATTCTGCCGCAAGCGGATAAACTCGTGGTGGATTCGAAAGTAAACACGACGGTTCTCCCCATCTTAGCGCCCGGCGGTAAAACGATTATCGAATCCACAATGCTCCAAAGTCAAAACCCTTCCGCGGCAGAAGGATCCAAATCTGTCCGTAGAGAACAATTCCTATGAACATGAATCTAAAGCGCCCCATGCTGGTTCTCCTTCTGGTCGTCCTCTTAGGAGCTGTCCTGCTTCCGCAGACTCTTTTTGTTATTAATGAATGGGAGCAGGCGATCATTACCCAATTCGGCCAATTCAGACGAACCGTCAGTGAACCCGGCCTCAAAATGAAAATCCCATTCCTAGAAACGATCCAACGTTTCGACAAGCGAATTCTCGCAAGCGATGCCGTTCCGGGCGAATACCTGACCAAAGACAAAAAGCGCCTCTTAGCCGATCACGTCACTCGCTGGCGCATTGAAGATCCGCTTCTGTACTTCAAAACAGTCCGTGACGAGTTCGGCGCACTGGCTCGGTTGGATGACATTGTCTACTCGGAAATGCGGCGCACTCTGGCCGAAAATGATTTTGCGGACGTCATTGCAACAAAACGTGAAAAATTAATGGAAACCATCGCTGAAAACGCGCGAGATCTTTCAAAGCAATTTGGTATTAATGTGATGGATGTCCGAATCAAGCGGGCTGATCTTCCTTCAGAGGTTCAGGCAAGCGTCTTTGCCCGCATGGTGGCCGAACGTGAGCGAATCGCAAAACGGTATCGCTCAGAGGGTGACGAAGAAGCGGCTAAAATTCGAGGAGAAACAGACAAAAACAAAACCATTATCCTTGCCGAAGCGTACGAACAAAGCCAAAAAACGAAGGGCGAGGGCGACCGCGAAGCCGCCAAAATCTATGCCGAGGCTTACGGCATAGACCCTGAATTCTACCGCTTTGTAAAAAGCCTCGAAACCTACGAACAGGCAATGAAGGAAGGCGCTTCCTACTTACTCTCTTCAGATTCAGAACTTTTAAAATACTTCAAATCAACTTCTGGCCAAACTCAATCTGCTTAGCGGCTGTCTTGCCCTACCGCGAAACGAAAAGGTTTCTCGTAGAAATCAGTTCCGCCGATCAAAGAAATATCATTGTGATGCGCCCCCTGGATTGCAAAAAATTCTTTAGGGGCAGGCGCTTTCTCAAATAATCGCCTTCCCATTTCGACGGGCACAATTTCGTCGTCCCCTCCGTGAAGGATAAAAAGCGGGCTTTTCAATTCAGAAATTTTAGATTCGTTGTCCATCAGAAAATCCTTCAAAAAGAAATCGGGCGCTAAACCGTAATGTTTCTTGGCCAGTTCCTTAATCGAAGTAAAAGGCGCTTCCAGAATAACGGCTCTGAATTTCTGGCGAACTGCAAGTTCAATAGCGGGATAAGCGCCGATGGATTCTCCATAAAGGATCAATTGAGAAGGATCGAAATTTTTATTCTCCTTAAGCCACCTGACCGCGGCCTCGGCGTCTTGGTAAAGATTGACTCCTTGATCAATCTTACCCTCGCTTTTGCCGTAGCCTCTGTAATCCAGTAAGAGAACGGAAATTCCCCGCTCGACCCACTCTTTAGCTTTGGGCAGTCGAATGGAAATATTGTCCGCGTTTCCATGGAAGAAAAGAAGGCATGAAGAAATCTCGCTTGCCCCGCCTCCCGTCGTACGGGCCGTAGCCCCGGAGGGTATCAACCAACCGTGAATTCGGACTCCATCTGAGGTTCGGCACCAAACATCTTCGGCGGAAAGTCCAAAGTGTTCGGGACGCGCCGAAAATTCGCGAACGGGAAAGAAAATCATCGAAGCAATCATCGTATTAATCAACCACCGAATCATGAACGTTAAGTCAAAAGTTAAAAGTCAAAAGGAAAAAGGAAAAAAGGAAAAAGATAAAAGTGCAAAGTGATAGTCTTCATCCGTTTATCATTTGAAGTTTGCTGTCTATTTTTGCAGTTTTACTTTTAACTTTTGCCTTTCGTTTTATAACCATAAAGCCATCTGGCTTCGGTGCCGCCTATATTCCGGACCGAATGATTTGCCCGCGCTGGAATGAAACCTTCTTCGCCTGCCTTCAAGGTTTTCCTTTTCCCAGAAACCTCAAGTTCAATCGCTCCCTCAAGAACGTAAACCAATTCATCCACGTCATGCCGATAATCTTCCCAAACCTGACCCGGAGGATCCACCCAAAGGTCGCAAGAAAATCCCCGCTTCTGCCACTCCTTGGAAATCTCTGTTTGCGTCTTCATTTACCTGTCACCTTTTGTTTTTGTTTCTAACGGGGCTTGCTTTTTCTTAAAAAATTGATATAGTTGAGCGGTCGGGGAGTTTCCCCGACCGCTCACCCACAGCCCCGCACAATTCCTGCG